>NZ_JBIUWN010000099.1:0-16747 GCF_044743485.1 Pseudomonas sp. NPDC087614
CCTGGCGATAAGGGTGATCGCGTCCGCTTAAAAATAGGCGGACACCATCGCCCTTAATTCCGGATTTCTGAAGGTGTGTTCGCTGGCCGCTTACGGATATTTAACTATTTGCTATTAATGATTTTTCTGAAGGTAAATATTCTTTTCTACCTCTAAAACTACCCTTTACTTCTAGATAAGGAAGGTCCTCTCGCTCTTGGCCTAGCTGATGAGCTTGGCAAAGGGGCAGGACTGTCAAGTGGTGTGATTGTGACATCCTAGGCTAGGGTCGTTGCTGCGAGGTGAGCTGCGTCGGCGAGCAGATAAACGAACTATCCATGCAGGTCACTAGTAAATAGCTGACTGTGCATAAAATCTATGAATGCCCGTAGTCTTAGAGAAAGGTGTTTGCTCGAGGGCCACAGAAGCCTGAACACCCCGGTGTGAACCGTATAGTCTGCTAACACCTGAACCAGTTCGCCGTTTTTGATGGACTTAGAAGTCATGAAGTCAGGTAGGCAAGCAATTCCCAAACCTGAACGAGCCACATCGACAATCACTTCAGTCGTGTTGCATACCATAGTCTGAGGTAGCTCGAAATCCGGCTCTCCAGTCTCAATGCGTAGCGGCCAAGGTTCAAACTTCCCAGTCGAAGGAAACTTGTGCAACAAACATGAGTGCGTAGCGAGTTCTGCTGGCCGTTTGGGTACACCGTACTGTGCGAGATAGTCCGGAGACGCCACAATCTGGAGCTGAAAGCCCCCCAGCCTTTTAGAAATCAACCGAGAGTCACTAGGCTCGCCTGTTCGCAACACAGCATCAAAGCCCTCCTCAATAACGTCGACCATTCGATCAGAAAAATCAATGTCGAGTTCTATTTCGGGGTAAGTGCGCATGAATTGAATGATTGCTGGCATCACTAGACCGCTGACTAGAGGCAAGCTAATTCGCAATTTGCCCCTCGGTTGTTCACGGGCATTGCTTAACTCCATTTCTGCGGCTTCAAGCTCCGAAAGTATCCGTCGGCACCGCTCAAGAAACAGTGACCCTTCTAACGTCAGGGCAATACTGCGGGTGTTGCGCTGGAAAAGGCGTACACCGAGTTTCTCCTCCAGCCGACCAATACTTTTACCGACGCCAGAAGAGGAAATACCTAGTCGTTTCCCTGCTTCTGTAAAGCTTCGAGTCTCAGCCACCAATACGAATAGTGAAATGCTGCCAAGCGATTCCAAGGGCTGCCCTCACTGCGGACACCAGCGTCCGATATGTTCGGATTATAGGCCTGTTTTTGTTTGCGGACGCAAGCCCTAACCTCTTGTCGGCCGATCACCGCGGACAACCGTGCGCTGAGGACCAACACCTCCGCACACCAATCAGGGAAACATTCAGATGAATTCAACACGCAGCGTTCAGGCGGCTCCCCAGTTTTTGAAGTGGATACAGTTATTCGCAGCTTGCCTGACAGGCGTTCTCATCCCGCTTTGCTTCACCGGGCCGGCAGTTGTCCTCTCTTCCATCAGCGCTGCCATGGGCGGATCTGCTGTCGAGCTCAGCTGGGTCGTCAATGCATATATCCTGACTTATGGCAGCGCCATGATGGCGGCAGGGAGTCTGACGGATATCTATGGACGCAAGCGGGTATGGCTGATTGGTCTAGTAATCTTTGTGTTGTCTACCATTGCTATTCCCTTCTCTTCCACTGTTTTGCAGATTGATGTCCTACGGCTTGTACAGGGGTTGGGCGGAGCAGCTGCTTTCGCCGGCGCCATGTCGTCTCTAGCCCAGGTATTCCACGGTTCTGAACGCACCAAGGTTTTCAGTCTCCTTGGGACGACTTTCGGCATTGGATTAGCTTTCGGCCCATTGGCAGCGGGGCTACTGGTCGACTCCGCAGGCTGGAAATGGACGTTCCACGCTACGGCATTGATAGGCGTAGCGGGCTTCGTACTTGTCTGCGTGAGCGCGACTGATTCTAAAGACCCGGCTAACAATGGTATGGACTGGCCCGGTGCTCTCAGCTTCACGGCCGCACTAACCTTGTTTACCTATGGCATTCTCCTCGCGCCTGAGGATGGTTGGGCCAGCCCAATCGTTTTGGGAAGTGTCGCCGGCGCGATCTTGCTGTTCATGATATTCGTGCTGATAGAGCGCCGAACCAGTAGTCCTATGCTCGACCTTTCGTTGTTCAAGCAATCCAAGTTTGTTGGTGTGCAGATTCTTGCAGCGAGCCCTGCATTCTTTTTTGTCGTCCTCATCATCATGCTCCCAGCGCGATTCATCGGAGTCGATGGGCTTAGTGCTTTGCAGACCGGACAAATGATGATCGCACTGGCCGCACCGTTGTTGCTTGTGCCGTTTCTGGCTGCTCAGCTCGCGCGACACTACACCTCAGGGATGCTCTCGGCGATCGGGCTGATGCTGGTGGCTGTCGGACTGTTTTGGCTAGGCGTCGTGCTAGATAGCGGAGTCAGTAATGCGGTAATGCCTATGGCGCTGATCGGCATCGGCATTGGCCTGCCTTGGGGTTTGATGGATGGCATGGCCGTTAGCGTGGTTGAAAAAGAACGCGCGGGAATGGCCACAGGGATTTTTAACGCAGTTCGCGTTTCCGCCGACGGTATAGCCATCGCCGTCGCCGGGGCGTTGCTGGCGACGTTCATTCAATGGGGGCTATTCGACGCCGCCACGAATTTTGCACCACATCAGATTATGGAGGCATCCAGCCGGGCAGCGCTCGGCGATCTGCAGAACGCCGGCAACCAACTACCAGGGCAGTCAGAGCTTTTGCGCCACGAGTACGCGAAAGCGTTTCGTCATCTGCTTTTCATCTTGGGCGCTGGCAGCGTGCTCACGGCAGTGGCTGTGTTCGCAACGCTCGGTCGAGTTAGCGCGCATGATCATCAACCAGTAGAAGCAGTCCGTCCCGTGATCGTGGGTGACCGCGAGTGATCGGGCGGATACGAACGAGCAGCGATTCCAATGAAGCTCACCCTGCGTTTTCCCGAGTGTTCGCACCAGGCCATCTTACGTTTGGCCTAATCGCGCCGCTGGAGGGATATCCCAACCTCATGGCTCCGACTATGCAAGATCATGTTGACTTGGCCCGACAAGCTGACGTCGCTGGTTTCTCAGCGATCTGGCTACGAGACGTGCCTCTGCTGGATCCGGAGTTTGGCGACGCGGGCCAGATGTTTGATCCCTTAGTGTACGCAGCTCACTTAGGGGCGGTCACTCAAAGAATCTGTATCGGTACTGCCGGGATTGTACTGACGCTACGCGATCCCTTGATGGTCGCCAAGCAAGCCGCAACCCTTGATGTGCTACTGCAGGGCCGCTTTCTACTCGGACTCTCAACGGGAGATCGGCCCAGCGAGTATCCAGCATTCGGCCAGGACTTCGACAACCGGGCGGAGCGATTTAGAGACGGTTGCGAAATTTTGCGTATCGCTACCCAACAGTCTTTTCCCAGGTATGAGCTTTGTCACTATGGCAGGCTCGACGGGACGCTGGATTTGCTTCCAAAGCCATGGTCCACGCGAATGCCAATGCTCGCCGTTGGCCGTTGTGGGCAAGATATGAAGTGGTTGGCATCGCATATGGATGGATGGCTATGGCACCAAAGCGACTTTGGCAGCCTGCCCAACTTGATTGAGCAATGGCAGTCCTGTACTGAGCCTGGCACATTCAAACCCTACGGCTATGCGACATTTTTCAACCTGGAAGAAAACCCCGACGCCCCCTTGAAGGTTGGACGAGGGATAAGCACCGGCCGCAATGCGCTCATTGACTTGTGGCAGCGACAACAAGCGCAAGGTGTTTCACATGTCGCATTGAACCTGAAGCCATTACGACGGCCTGCAAAGGATGTCTTGCAGGAACTTGCAGAATACGTGCTGCCGCTTTTTCCGGCACAGGGAGCGAGCCTTGTCTGATCGAAATGCTCCATCCGCTCAAGATTTGCTGAACCAAAGTACCGACCTGCCCCGGAGCCCCATACGTATGTGGCTCGCTGGTTGGATGGTAGTGTCGGTGTTTGTCTTGTCCAATACAGCGACCCCGCTATACGTCTTGTGGCAGGGCCAACTCGGTTTCGCATCATCGACCCTTACGTTGATATTCGCAGCTTATATCTTGGGGCTATTGCTCAGCTTGCTGATAGCTGGACAAGTATCTGACCGCTACGGTCGCAGCGTGGTACTGCTGCCCGGTCTAGTCTGCGCTATGTCGGCTGCATTGCTGTTCAGGTCCGCCGAATCAGTTGAAGGATTGCTTTTTGCACGCCTACTCACAGGTATTGCCGTGGGGATTATCGTCTCAGCGGGGATGGCAAGTGTTGTTGACCAGGGCGGTGTGCAGAGGCGAAGGCTATCTTCGTTAGTGGCCTCAATGTCGATGGTGCTGGGCGCAGGCCTCGGGCCTTTGCTGGCTGGAAGCCTTGCCACGTTTGCCAGCCGGCCGATCGAAAAAGTGTTTACCTTGGAACTGGGGATACTTGCACTCGCTTTTCTGATCGCCTGGACGATGCCAAACGGAGCGAATGACACCCAACGAAGAGGCGGCGCCAGATGGAGGCTCCCTTCGGTAGAGCGACATCATCGCCTTCACATACTGCTAGGTGTCGCGCTGTTCGGTCCAGGAATCACAGCTACATCGTTTGTCTTGTCGTTGGGACCGTCTCTACTGGCAAGTCTGCTCCACATTAAAACACCGCTGATGGCAGGTGCCACTGCGTTTCTAATGTTTATCTCGGCTTTCGCCGTACAGATTGTGCTGCGTCGGCGAACTGTTGAACACATCTTCTATTTCAGTGCCGCCGCGACCTTCGCCTCGATGCTGGGTATCTCCACTGCGATAGCGATCTCCTCTCCCGCCGTTCTGATTATCGCCGCGTTGCTAGCCGGTGCCGGACAGGGATTGGGGCAACTGGGGGGGCTGACGTTAATAGCCTTGAGGGTATCGGACAACAAGCGGGCGCAGGCAAATGCATTACTCAATATGGGCGGCTATGTGCCCGCGGGCCTACTGCCTGTAGCAACTGGTTTCTTGATCGACCGAACTAACTTGGCCGTCGGTGCTTACACATTGGCAGGCCTGCTCGCTAGCTGTGCGCTACTCGCAGCCTGGTTCGTCGCAAGAAACAAGGAAGAAGTTCACTACTATTGACGACCTAGGAGGTCATCATGCGCTCTACAAAGTCCAACCCTGCTAAACCTAATCCAATGCGTGTCAGCCGCAACAAGATGCAATTAGGGGTTTTTTCCACCAACACGGAGGGTGGTTGTACGGTGACGAATGCGCCAGAGCGGATTCGAGGGGATGACTGGGCGGGCAATTTGGAGATCGCGAAGGATGCGGACCGGGCAGGTTTTGAAGCGTTCATCCCGGTCGGCCGTTGGAAGGGATTTGGGGGCGCCAATAACACCGGTGGTGTGTGTTACGAGACCTACACGTGGGCGGCGGGTATCGCTGCACTGACTGATCAAATCGCGGTGTTCACGACGTCGCATTTGCCGACTGTACACCCTCTGTTCGCCGCTAAACAGGCGGTTACAATCGATCACATCAGCGGCGGACGATTCGGTCTAAACATTTTGTGTGGCTGGTATGGCGCTGAGATGAGGATGTTCAGCGGCCAGATGATGGAACACGACAAGCGATATGACTACGCTGAAGAGTGGTTGCACATCGCGCAAAACGCCTGGCAGCAACAGACCCCTTTTAACTTCAAAGGGGAGTATTTCACGATCTGCGACGCGATCTCTCAGCCGCAGCCAATCAACAAGCCTTACCTTATCAACGCTGGCGGCTCCCCTCGCGGGAAGCGGTTCTGCGCAGAGCATTGTGATGCGGCGTTCTTGATCATCAAGCACTTGGATGGCGAAGCGGCTGTGCGTGAACAGATCGCCTCCTACAAGGATCTCGCCAAGAACGAGTTCGGCAGAGACCTCAAAATTTGGTGCTATGGCTACGTTGTTCAGAAAGACACGCAAGAAGAAGCCGAAGCGTACCTTGACTATTACGCAAACCAAGTGGGCGACGACGAAGGGTGCGACATCATCACGACCGAACTGGGCATTCAGACCGGAATCTTTACGCCGGAAGATGCGGTCCGGTTCCGTTTTCACTTCAAGGCTGGCTTTGCTGGCGTACCGTTGGTAGGAACGCCAGAACAGATTGTAGAGCTCTTCCAGAAATATTCAGACTGGGGAATTGACGGCATCGCGCTTACATGGTTGGACTACCACCAAGGGATCAAGGAATTCGTGGCGGGCGTTCAACCACTCATGGAGGTTGCAGGTTTGCGCGAGCCATTCCTTAAGGAAGCTCTACCAGCGCCGAAAGAGGAGCGGGAGGCTGTGGAAGTGGCATAACTGTTGGGGCCCCGGCGAATTTACCTAGGGGCCCAACTCCAACTTAGATTTCCAACATCTTTTGCGGATTAGAAAGGGTCACCTCCGCGCGGCGAGAGACATCCAGTTCAAACGTATCAAACCACTGTTGGCTTCGTTCGAGCCAGTCGTTGACGTCCATCTGGCTCGTTTGCCCCAAGTCTGAGCTATAGACAACATTGGGGACAGACGACAATACCTCGCGAAAATCCTCTTCTTGTTGATACCCTAAAAGATAGGTCAACGCTGTCTGTTCGATGTACACATTTGGGGCCGCGGCGATCTCTAAAAGCTCGGCAGCCTTCAAATCAGTCAACGGGTTAGCTGGTTGATTGAGCATCAAACGTGGCACACCCAACCGAACGGATTCATCAACTAAAGCACGAACCTCGCGAGCGTCAGCGTGGCCGGTTGATATCACAAGAGGGTAGTCACACGCCATCTTGAGTACATCCAGCGCCTGGGGCGTTAGCCGCCCTGCGTCTGTTGTCACGCGGAGGGGCTTGATCGGTTTGCTTAGCAATAGCGGATGGCTGACATTACGAGCGAGGGTGCTGGTGTGCTTGCGTCCTGTCACTGTAGGAAAGTGGACAATGAAGCGTCCCGGTTCGTCGCCGCGCAAACACAGACTTCGCTCCACGACCCTGAAGTCAACACCTCCTGCAATCTCGTTTAAAACCAAAGAGCCGCTGACGGGAAAACCCTGCGAGCGCGCCTCCCAGGCTTGCCCGGCAGTGCATCCCATGTGATTTTTCAGTACGACCCAGCCTTTTGCTGCTGCGTACAGCTTCCCGGCATCTATTGCGCCGTGGCGGCGAATGAACGCATCCGGATTCGCGTGGTAATGCAGGTCTATAAACCTCGGGGAGTGGCTATTACCTTTGAAATCGTTCATGCCGCGCGTTCCGACCGGGGTATAAGAAAAGTGTCGACTGCGCTCAGCACCGAATCGAGGTCGTCAGCCAAAGGTCGCATACCTCCCCCCTGGATGCAGAGTGTGCGCTGATTGTTTCCGGTGGTTTCTATCGCGTGCGTCTGGGTAACAAGTTGAGATCGCTCGCCAACAATACTCAGGACCCTTCCTTGATATTTCTGCAGGCTGTGACTGAGATCGATACCGGCCAAAAATCCAAAACCACGCGTTAGCCGTTGTCCCTGTACCACCAGGGGAACGTTACTTTGACTCTCTGTGGTCTGCTGAGGAACCCCGCCCTCGGGTAAAACGAGCGCATCCAATAGGCGCTTGGCTTCTTCAACTTGGCCAAGGCTTGCAAGCTCTGCCATTCGCCCAAGTCTGGCATCCAGTAACGCGTTGGCTTTGGCCGGGGATGAGAGCAGCAGCAGAGCCGTCGTGAACGCAAGTGAAGATGAGCTAACCAGCTCCAGGGCCAAGGCGCCGCCTAATGCGACGCCGGCAAGTACGTTGGGTACGCCCCAAGGTTGCAGTACCTCAGCCCAACGCTCGCTAAAGGTTTTCAAAGTCTCACCTGCGATAACCGGTATCGAGAGCGAATCAAACACCACCACCCGATAGCCTGCGCTGAGAAAGTGGCCTATCAGGGGCTTGATAAATGCTCCTTCATCCCACGCAGGCATGACCGGGGAAAGAACAAAAACGGACAACTTCCCTTCCCCAAACTCTTTGAATTGCACGTCCTGGTTCATCGCTTTGCTCCTGCAGAAATAACAAAGCCCACTTTTACAAGCAGGCCGATTGTGATCAGTGGATCCGGTTAGAGGGTGAGACCAAGCTTTGCTACGATGTCGGCATAGCCTTTCATAGTGGCCTCGACTATTGAGTGCGCTGGCTGTACGTCTTTGATTAAATCCGCCACCTCGCCTGCCCAAATAGCCTTAGTACCTATGTCATCCTCTGCCAGGGCCTGTTCGTACTGAGGCCGCAACTGATCAATTGCTGCCGAGAACGCCTTTTCATTGCCTACCCATGACTCGGAAAAGTGGTTCGCGATTGCCCGCCCGCTGTACTCCGCGGGCCAGGATATTCCGCGCACGTCATCAAAGATGCGGGTTCTGACGGTATCGCTTGCGACGGCGTGGACCAGTCTGCTTTTCACCCGTTCTGAGGGGAGTGCCTCGTCGGACGCCAAGAACCGCGTTCCCATCATTACCCCGTCCATTCCGAGCGCCATCGCCGCGGCCATTCCCCGGCCGTCAGCTATCCCACCGGTTCCGATCAGGATTACATCCTCGCCCACAGCATCCCGAACTGCCGGGAATAAAGGCATGGAGGATCTGCGCAAGCTATGCCCCCCTGCTTCCGCACCCTGCACTATCAATGCATCGGCGCCGGCGTCGAGGGCGTAGAGCGCCTGGTCAACGTCATGCACCTGAACGATAACTTTCGCGTTCGCTTGATGAATGGGACCGACAAATGGACGGACATCGCCAAAGGACAGGGCTACCACGTCCGGGCCATAATCCAACGCCAAATGCAGTAACTCGAAACGTTTCGCGACTGTGAACATGACCAGCCCGATGCCCCAGGGCTTGTCCAGATTTTGCATGAGCGGCAACTGCTGAGCCATCCAGTCAGGGTCCCCATAGCTTGCTCCCACTAGGCCAAGGCCACCTGCGTTTGAAACTGCTGCCGCCAACCGTCCTCCGGACGCTCCCCCCATGGGCGCGAGAACCAGCGGGTGCTGGATGCCCAGGAATGTTGTTAACGCTGAATGAATTGCGACCATAGCTTCTTCCTTGATCGAATATTGATAGGCTTGGGCGGGACGCAGCGCCAAGCACTGCGCACGCGGTTGCAGCTAGCCAACAGTTTCGAGGGCGTCGGCGGTGGCGGGGGTGATGTATGTGGCGACGGTGTACAGGTGGTATTCCCAAGTACCAGTTTCTTTCAAGCGCGAATAACGCGAAAGAAACTCCTCGTCGGTGAAGAGCGATTCGAACTGCCCACGATCACTCCACTGAGCTTGGTTGATGACCGTCTTACCGTCCGTACTCTTCATCAAACGGCTCCACTGGAAAGCACTGTATGTCCTTGCGACGTAGTTGACCGTGTCTTCCAGAATTTCCACAGCGAGGTCCTGCGCGCCTTCTTGGACATGCACCACATTCACGAGGTAAATCGCGGTGTCGTCCGAAACAGATTGAGGGTCAAACAATTCCATTTTCATGGTTATCTTCCATTAGTGAGTAACGAGCGTTTTAAGAGAGAGCGGGGACCGATCCCGTCGGCTTTCCGTCCTGCCAAAGCAGTGGGGTGATGGCTTCAGCCACCACAACGTCGTCGACTTGACCGATGATTATTTCGTGGGTCCCATAGCTCATGCGTTGAGCAACTGTGCAAAAAAGTGAGGCTTGTGCACTTCGCAGAAACGGCAGGCCGTTGGAATGTTCCCAATCGGCCGTTTCGAATCGGGCTGGGCCGTTGACTGCCCCACCGAAGACCTTCACTAAATCCTCTTGGCCAACCCGCAGCAGATTCACCGAAAACCTTCCATGGTCAATGAGAGGCCAATACATGCTTGCCCCGTGGTTGATACAGACAAGGATGGACGAAGGGTCGGTGCATACCGACGTTACGGCGGTTGCAGCCATTCCAAAAGGAACGCCCTCATGTTCAGTAGCAATGAGGGTGACCGTGGAGGTCAGGCGACGCATCGCCTTCTTGAATGCGTCAGTGATCGAACCCTTATCTGTGAAGGAATGCTGTTGCAGGGGCGCGCTTAAGGCGCTAGCCCTGGCTAAGCACTCACTTGAAAGGCTCATTGGCTCAGCTCCGTTTCAACCTTTTCAGCAGCACCCAGCCAAGGCTGGTCATAGCGATAGGTCTTTCGAGCGTCCTCAAGTGAAGACCCGGTTGTTATCGCCCCGATGATCTGCCGTTCGGTGTGCTCTACGGCGCACGCACGGCGAATGACCTCGGCAGCTATCTGCTGCGGAATAACAAGACAGCCGCTGCCATCGCAGACCATAAGGTCTCCTGGATTGACAGTGACGTCACCGATCTCAATCGGGACCTGCACTGCTTTTAGCTGTGTTCGGTTTTTTGCTGACTGCATGAACCTTCCGCGACTGAACAGGGGATAACCGAGCTTGACGACCGTATCGATATCCCTGGCCACTCCATCGATCACAGTCCCTTTGATGCCTCTCGCCACCGCGAAATGCGTCATGATATCGCCCCAGACAGTGCAGTCCTGGCGCCCCGCGTTGGAGCTAACGATCACTGCTCCGCGCGGGACCTGATCGATGTAATTAGCAGCATTTTTGAACCCGTGTGAATTCCCGACCGGTTCATACTGCACGGTAAAAGCGATGCCTACGCAGCGAGTTCCAGGCACTTGCGTACCGATACCCAGCAGGCCACCAGAAACGTCCAGGCTATCCAAAGCGTCGGACAGAGACGCGGTGTCCAATCTTTCGCATTCGTCCAACAAGGTTCGAGAAATATCGGTCGACTCAAAGGGCTTCAACATGTGTTGCTCCCAGGTGTGAATTTGAGATAGGACGTTCCGTCGAGGTTAGCGCGGCCATAGAAACGCACTCGCCGATAATTGCCTCGCCAACCTGTGCCGTGGTGTGTGAGCCACCCATGTCATAGGTGCGCACAGTTGAACGCGAGACCCGGCTGACCGCAGCCGTGACGTACCGGGCTTCCTGCGGATAACCCAAATGCTCAAGCATGAGCGCGATGGCCATGAACATCGCGCTAGGATTGGCCTTGTTGAGGCCTGCATGCGCAGGGGCGCTCCCGTGAACCGGCTCGAAATATGCCCCCAGCTTTCCGAAGTTCCCACTCGGTGCGAAACCCAGACCACCCATAACGCCTGCACCGAGATCGGAGAGGATGTCTCCGAACATATTCTCTGCCACTACAACGGAGAAACGCTCTGGGCGCTGCACCATCCACAGCGCTACGGCATCCACATTTTCGATCACACCCTCAATGCCGGGATATCTCTGAGCTACACCTTCAAATACATGTCGGGCGAAGGCACTGCTGTGACGAAGTACCATGGGTTTGTCTACGAACGTGACCCGCTCGAATCCTTGGTTAGCCGCATATTCGAAAGCGTATTCGAAGATGCGCTCAAGCCCACTGCGTGTCTGTAAACGCACTGAAATCGTCGCGTCCTCCTGGCTATCCCGGTGCCATGGCGCGCCCAATGCCTCCCGTTCTTCCAGTAATGGCAAGAACGCATCAGGTATCCGGCCAAAATCCAAGCCGGCGTACAGCCCCTCAGTGTTTTCCCGGATGACGACGAAGCGGAATCGGTTTTCGCCTGTCATATCAGTCACTGGCCGCACGTTTGCGTAAAGGTCCAGGTTCTGCCTGAGTTGGATGACAGGGCTGACATAACGGCGGTTTTGCCCCTGAAGGTGAGGGGGCAGCTCGGCTTCCGTTTCGGCAAGGGGTTTGCTCGTGATAGCGCCCAACAATGTGGCATCACAATCACTAATTTTCTTCCAGGTTTCATCCGGGACGGTATTGCCTTCTCGCTTCCAGCATTCCCAACCAATGTCCCCAAACTCTAGATCGAAGGGCAGGTTCAAAGCCTGAAGGACGGGCAGTGCGGCATTCATAACTTCAATGCCGATACCGTCACCGGGAAGGACACAAATGCGCTTGCGAGTGTGGAAGTCACTCATCCCGCTATCTCCTGTGCAATCTTGGTAGAGCTGCCGTAGATGTTCGCGATGGCTCTCGGAGCAAGGCGTGCGACCTGATCCTGCTGGTGCATGATCTCAAGGGCACGATACTCGGACGTTAGCTGGAAGCGCTCGAGCGTTTCCTGCATACGTTTTGCACTGTCGAACGGGAAGTTATACGTCCCCATAATGATGTCCAGCAGAGGGCTTGGAATGTTATTGAATGGGATCGAAGCCGCTGTCAGGTTTGACAGTTCGAGAATTTTGACGAGATCAAACCCGTGGCTAGTGCCAATGCGCTCGAGATAAGCGACCAGCATACTTAGATGTAAGTTGCCGGCACCCTTCCCCATTCCACAAATGGAGGTGTCAATGTATTCGGCACCTGACTCGATGGCTGCGGCAGCATTCGCCAAGGCCATCGAAAGATTGTTATGGGCGTGGAAACCCAATGGCACTGCTAGTCGATTAGAGAGACGACTGATCAATCGCTCGACATCGTTCGGGAGCATATGCCCGTTAGAGTCTGCAAAACAAATAATGTCTGCTCCAGCACCTTCGGCTCGGACGGAAGTGTCAATCACGGCGCTGAGAGTCTGTGTCGTCACATGGGTGACATTGGCACTGACACTGAAGCCGTAATCCCGAGCGAGTGAAAGAGTGGCAAGCCCTTCAGCCAACTGCTCTCGTCGCAAGCAGACTCTAATCATAGAGACGCCTTGCTCCTTTAGCATGGCGAAATCCTGATCACCAACGTTCTTTGGGTGGACCATTACCGCAAGCTCAATTCGACCACCTCCAGCCTGGCGAACTTTCTCGATAAACTCGGCGCTTATATTACTAGTGAGTCCATGCTCTGCTTTGGGCGCGAACGACCCTCTGCAGTAACCAACTTCACACAAATCAACGCCGGCCTCTGCCAAGCTTGATGTTATTACCAGGGCCTGTTCATCCGTGAAGTTGAAATTATTGCGATACCCGCCGTCACGCAGCGTGACGTCGAGAACTTTTACTTTCCCCATGATAATCTCCTGCTTTTAATGGCAGTAACGAGGTGTGCACAATTTGAAGAAAGGCCATGAAATTCTGGTTATTGTTTTTGTAAGCGATGGCCTTCATCAGCGTGTCCGAGCGGATCTGATTACGCTTCGGTTCTTCGAAACACCTCTAAAGGTGCTCTCCATTGATCCTCGTCAATACAAGTAGGTTTGTAAATTCGCGATAATCACCGGTGCCTGTGAATTTTTTCCCATACTGGAACAGCGCCACCTGTACATTTGCGCGCCTGAGGTGATTGCCTTCAGTCATGACTGAGGAAGCAGGTCTCAACGTAATCCATGGCGGCCTGGATTGAAGGGATCGCACGGAAGTCCTCGTGAACACCTAGCCAAACATCCACCATCAGCGGGTCCGCAAGCTCAAGCTTGCACAACTGTGAGTGATGTCCTACTGCGAAGCTGGGCAGCAGCGCAATCCCTACACCCGCCTCTGCTGCCCGAACCTGCAGCTCAACCGTTTTCGCTTTGAGGACGCATGGGCGATGTCCGACAATTTTTTTTAGCCAGTCGTTCTGAGGAAGTGTCATAGCTCCGGTTTCATAACCGATAAATTCGTATTGCTCGGGAGGGCGACTCTGAAGGTAGGTCTTCGCACCGTAGAATGAAAATGATGCAGAACCTATTCGCCGGGCAACAATTCCGAGCTGGCGGGGCTTAGCAAAGCGGATGCACAGATGTGTTTGGCACTTTGACAGCGACGAGTACTGATTATCTCCTAAGAGGTGCAAAACTATGCTCGGGTGTGTAACCCGGAAGCGCCCAAGGTTTGGTATAAGTTTCTCAGAAGTCACGGATGGTGGAGCGCTAATGGTAACTTCGACAACTTGAAGGGTTTGTGCGGCGGCGGCTGCCAATCGCTCAATCGCTTCCGTCTGAGTCTCTATCTGTTGTCCAATATCGGCGAGTTTGCGTCCGTCGGCCGTAAGTTCGTAGAGCCGCTTCCGTCGATCAACTAATTTTACACTCAGGGACTTCTCAAGGGCCGCGATACGCCGAGAAACCGTTGCGTGCTCAACACCCAAGATTCGCGCCGCGCCGCTCAAGGAATTAACTTGTGAAAACGTCACGAAGTAATGAAGATCTTCCCAGTTTAAGTGTGCCGCACTCTGGCTTGAAATGGCAGGCTCAGCATTCGACGCGATTCTATTCCTAGATGCCAAAGACATTTAATATTCCCTATATAAATAGCAGTGGTAAAAACTCTAAGGCCGGTAAAAGCAGCCGGCCCACATTGATTACCCAATGAAGCTCAGCGTTATCTAAGCCGTCTTGCATCCAATGTGCGGGATGGAGTACGTCGTGATCTTAGGTCTTTGCGCGCGGTCTATGTGTACCAAGAATGTCGGATCATACAGGACAGAATAGTCCGGTATTCTGCGCCTTGCGGCCGTTGAGGCGGCTATGTCGTTGCGTAATCTGAATGGTCCCCGAAAGGGTACGATCAGAATATAAACATGAATCGGGAGGCTTTGAGCAATTGGCCATGAGATTCATAAGGTCAAATACGATGTTTCCAGCATGTTATTGCTCGTTTCCCTAGGAGGCTAATTTTTTTTCATACCGCATTCAGCCTTGTCCTACAATTTTCACATTTGCTACTCTGCCGTGCGCGATACTTCTTCGTACATTAGACCAATTTAACGCTTCGGTTTTTTTATCATCATGATCGAAAGTATGCGATCCATAAACCCCACCTACCCAGTGGTGGGGCAACGGTCTACCGTGGCATCTGCGGCGAGCAGTTCCACGGCAGTAACGCTTCGTACTCTTCGACCGACGAGGCATGCGGCAACCGCTCCAGTACGTGGCGCAGCCACGTATAGGGCTCTTGGCCGTTGACCTTGGCGGTCTCGACCAGACTGTAGATCTTTGCGCTGGCAGTGGCGCCGTTGACGGTATCGCTGAACAACCAGGCCTTGCGTCCGATGACAAACGGCTTGATCGCTCTTTCGGCCGCGTTGTTGTCGATGGGTAAATAACCCGCTTCGACATAACGCTCCAGTCGGCTCCAGTTATTCGCCAGATAATGCACCGCCTTGCCTAATGCACTTTGCGGCGTCACCTGGGATTGGGTTTTATCCAACCAGACTTTCAACTGCCCCAAGATCGGCAGGCTCTTTTCCTGGCGAGCGATAAACCGCTGTTCATCGTCGGCTTCCTTAAGTTCACGCTCGATCCCGTACAGCTTGTTGATCATCGTCAGTGCAATATCGGCCCGCCCGGTCTTGCCCTTGGGCTGAACCTTCTGCGCGTCCACGAATTTGCGGCGCGCATGGGCCATGCACGCCAGGCGCTCCACACCCGATTGCAACGCCAAGGCGTTATAGCCGGCGTAATCATCGGTCATGACATAACCGCGATAACTTTCCAGCAGCCGTAACGGCACCTCCTGCGCACGACTGGACGTGTAGTCAAACAACACGACTTTGCGATCGGGTGGGCCGCTGGCTTGTACCCACATCCAGGATTGGCTGGTCGGGTCTCGATCCGGTTCTTTCAACACCTGGACACGGGTTTCATCGCAGTGGATGACCGGACTTTCCAGTAACCGATCACGCATCAGATTCAGCAGCGGCTGAAAGTGTTCGCTGCACTGGATGATCCAGCGCGCCAGCGTCTGACGAGGAATATCAATGCCATGTCGGCTCAGTACCGTTTCAAACCGGTGCAACGGCAAGCCATCGACGTACTTGGTGGTCAGCAGCATGGCAAGAACACTCGGGCTGGCCATGCTCTTTTCGATCAATTGCGCCGGTTTGTCGGCGGTGACCGGTGCACGTTCACAACCACGGCAACCGTAGATCTTGCGGATATGTTTGATGACGCGGATCTGCATCGGCACGATATCCAGCTGCTCGCTGGTTTCTTCGCTGATCACATGCTTGCGGCAACCGCAGGCACAGGTCAGTTCGTGTTCGGGTAGTTCGTGGATGACTTCGATACGCGGCAGATCAGCCGACAGTGGCTTGCGTTTGCCTCGGCGCGGTGTCGCGGCAACAACTTCTTCATCAGCGTCGCCAACCAACGGCATGGGTTCGCTTTCGGGCTCGTTGAACAAGGCCAATTGCGGGGTATTGGGCTCGATGG
The DNA here is from genome assembly GCF_044743485.1 of Pseudomonas sp. NPDC087614. NCBI lineage: Bacteria > Pseudomonadati > Pseudomonadota > Gammaproteobacteria > Pseudomonadales > Pseudomonadaceae > Pseudomonas > Pseudomonas sp. NPDC087614. The sequence continues at coordinate 16,139 of NZ_JBIUWN010000099.1, forward strand.
TTTGCTCGGACTTACGCCCGAACAGACGGTCGCGCAACAGCTTGATCTGTTCTTTCAGGTCAACGATGTGGGTCTGATAAGCCTGGGCCGATTCCTCTTGGCGATTGAGTGCCTCAAGCAGCAGTTGCTTGAGCAAAACAGGATCATCAGGAAGGTCATCGGGCAGAGAAATCATGGCCCGGATTATACCGGGTCACGCCACGTAGCGCGGCGTCAAAACCTGATGAGGGCAGTTGCGCCAGAGGTCGAAACCGTCGAGCAGCCAGTTCAGTTCCTGGACGCTCAACACAATGGCCTCGTCGGTTACATCGGGCGATGTTTTAAAGCGCTCGGATTCGAGGCGCTTGAGCCAAAGGCAAAAGCCGTTGCGCTCCCAATACAAAATCTTCACCCGGTTGCGGGATTTGTTGAGGAAGACAAAAAGCACCGTGTCAAACACCGCAACCTTGAGGTCCAGTTCGACCAGAGCGGCGAGGCCGTCGATGGATTTTCGCAAGTCCACGGGTTTGGGGTAGCGGCGTTTTTCAAGGTTGTTGTCGCGTCGCCGTCTAACTATGCCGCTCTTTTCTCGGTCTGCTGCTGCCGATCCGGGTTCAACATCACAGTGCC
>NZ_JBIUWN010000100.1:0-16330 GCF_044743485.1 Pseudomonas sp. NPDC087614
AAGGAGGAGGGTGAAATCTCCCACGGTCTGTACTGCGCTAACAGTCAGAATCGAGCCTTGTCCCTCCTCCTCCCTTCAAGTCCTACCATACAAGCTAGCCTGCTAGCGATGGCGTCAGTCCCGGCCACTCAATTTCAGAGCGCCCGGATCACATGCTTGATTTCCTGAAACGCCGACAAGCCCCACGGCCCCAATTCGCGGCCGATGCTGCTCTGCTTGTAACCGCCCCACGCCGTCTGCGGGAAGATCACCTGCGGCGCGTTGAGCCACACAAGCCCCGCCTGCAGAGCGTTGGCGACCCGGTCGGCGGTCTCGGCGTTACGCGTCACCACACTGGCGACCAGCCCGAACTGGCTGTCGTTGGCCAGGGCAATCGCCTCGGCTTCGCTGCTGAAACGGCGCACGCACAGCACCGGGCCGAAAATCTCTTCACACCACAGCGCACTGTCGAGGGGCACGTCAGTGAAGATCGTCGGCTGTAAAAAATAGCCGCGCGGCAGATCCGCCGGACGGTTACCACCGCACACCAGCTTCGCCCCGGCACTCAACCCACGGTCGATGTGGCCGAGCACACGCTGATACTGCGCCTGATTGACCAGTGCGCCCATTTCCACGTCCGGATCGAACGGTTCGGCCACGCGGATTTTTTCCGCGCGGGCCTTCAGGCGCACGAGAAACGCGTCCGCCAATTCATCGGCGACCAACACCCGGCTGGTGGCCGAGCACATCTGCCCGGCGTTGAAGAAACCGCCGCCACAGGCCAGTTCCACCGCCAAATCAAGATCAGCGTCTTCGAGCACCAGCAGCGAAGATTTACCGCCCAGTTCCAGGCTCACGCCCTTCACACTCTCGGCGGCGCGCTGCATCACTTGCACACCGACAGCGTTGCTACCGGTGAAGGAAATCCTGGCGATACGCGGATCCGCCGACAGCGGCGCCCCCACGGCCATACCGGTACCGCAGACCACGTTGAAGACGCCTTTGGGCAGGCCCGATTCAGCGATGATTGCCGCCAGTTCCAACTCGGGCAACGGCGTGACTTCCGACGGTTTGAGCACCACACAGCAACCGGCGGCCAGGGCCGGGGCGAGCTTCCATGCGGTGGTGACCATGGGAAAATTCCACGGCACGATCAGCCCGACCACACCGCACGGTTCGCGGCGCAGACGTGCGCTGAAATCATCGCTGGGCAGCGGCACCTCCGTGTCTTGTTTCGCGTCGAGGCCCTCGGCCAGTTCCGCGTAATACTCGAAGGTGGCGATCACGTCGTCGACATCAATGCCCGCTTCGAATTGCGGTTTGCCGTTGTTGCTCGATTGCAACTTCATCAAGTCCTCGCGACCATTGCGCACGCCGTTGGCGATGTTGCGCAGGATCACGCCGCGTTCGGCGCCCGTGGTGGTCGACCAATTCTTGAAGGCTTCGGCGGCCACGGTCACCGCGTGATCGACGGCCCGCTCATCACCGCCATTGACCGTGGTCAGCAGCGCTTCGGTGGCCGGGTTGATCACGCGCAAATGCTCGCGACCGGCTGACCATTGGCCGCCGATGTAGAGGCCGTCGAGTGTGGTTGGAAAACTCATCATTTGGCCACCGCCTGCATCCATTGATGCTGGTCGATTTCGATCACGCTCGGCCCCTGACGATCCGTCGCGGCGCGCAGCGCACCACGCAATTGCTCAACCGAGCTGATCGCCTCGGCTGCACAGCCCAACGCCTTGGCCACACCAATGAAGTCCGGGGTGTAGATATCGACGCCGACCGGCTCGATGGCGCGGTTGACCATGTATTTTTTGATCTCTTCGTAACCCTGGTTATTCCACAGCAAGACGATCACTGGCGTGCGCGCTTCGACGGCGCTGGCCAGTTCCGGCAGGGTGAATTGCAAACCGCCGTCGCCGATCAGGCACACCACTGGCGGGCGCGCACCGTTGTCGCAGTGGCCGCCAAGCCACGCACCGATGGCTGCCGGCAAGGCGTAACCGAGGGTGCCGTAACCGGTCGACGAGTTGAACCAGCGGCGTGGACGCTCCGGGTTGAAGGTCAGGTTGCCGGTGTACACCGGTTGCGTGGAGTCGCCGACGAACACCGCGTCCGGCAATTCGTCCAGGACCGTTTCGAGGAAACGCGTCTGGGCCAGGGTCGGGGCATCCCAGGTCGCGGCCAGATCATCACGCAGACGTGCCGCACGCATCTGGCCCCAATCGTTGCGGCGCTCGGCCAATGGTTTGTGCGACAACGCACTGAGCAGCGCCTGTGCCGCGTTGCGCGAATCGGCGACCAACGCGAGATGCGGCGGGTAGTTGCGCACCGTCTGATCAGCATCGATATCAACGCGCAGCAGCTTGCCGGGAATCTCAAAACCGCCGGCGAACGTGACGTCGTAATCGGTCTCGGCCAGTTCGGTGCCGATCGCCAGCACCACATCGGCATCGGCGACCAGTGCACGAGTGGCAACCAAGCTTTGCGTCGAGCCAATCAACAGCGGATGACTGGACGCCAGCATGCCTTTGGCGTTGATGGTCAGTGCCACGGGCGCGTCGAGCAACTCGGCCAGTTCGGTGAGTTCAGCGGCAGCATCAATGGCACCGCCTCCAGCAAGAATCAACGGACGCTGGGCGCCGGCCAGCAACTCGGTCATGCGGCTCACGGCGGCCGGCGCAGCGCCGGCCCGGTCGATGTTGACCGGGACGCTGAGGAGCAATTCATCAGCCTCCTCAACCAGCACGTCCAACGGGATTTCGATATGCACCGGACGCGGTCGCCCGGCCTGAAACAGCGCAAAGGCGCGCGCCAGCACCACCGGCAACTCAGCGGCCGACATCAGCGTGTGGGAGAACGCCGCGACGCCCGCGACCAATGCGCTCTGGTTCGGCAACTCGTGGAGCTTGCCACGCCCGCCTCCCAACTGGCTGCGCGACTGCACGCTGGAGATCACCAGCATCGGTATCGAATCGGCGTAAGCCTGGCCCATCGCCGTGGTGATGTTGGTCATGCCCGGGCCGGTGATGATGAAACACACGCCCGGTTTGCCACTGGTGCGCGCATAGCCGTCGGCCATGAACCCGGCGCCCTGCTCATGCCGTGGCGTGACGTGGTTGATGCTCGAACGGGCCAGCCCGCGATACAGCTCCACGGTGTGTACCCCGGGAATGCCAAACACCTGCTCGACCCCGTAATCCTCGAGTAACTTGACCAGTACTTCGCCACACGTCGCCATGTCGATTGCCCTTTATATTCAGTTGAAACACAGGGCCCTGGGTGGGAGCGGGCCGTGGAATGGGCTCATTGAACGGGCAGCAGGTAGCGGCAACAATCGATTAAAAGTCATACTAGCCATGTCCTCACGTCATACCTTGGATCCCAATGAAGCGATTGCCTCCCCTGCCCGCCCTGCACACCTTTCTGATCACCGCGCAGTGCTGCAACTTCACCCGGGCGGCCGAGCAGTTGCACATCACCCAGGGGGCCGTGAGCCGACAGATCGCCGGGCTTGAGGATCATCTGGGTTATGAGCTGTTCATTCGTCAGGCGCGTGGCCTGGCGCTGACGAGTGAAGGTCGCGAATGGCTGCCACGGGTGGAGAAAATCTTCGGCCTGATCAGCGAAGGTACCGAGCAGATCGGTCTCAAGCGCCAAACCCTGCAAATCAAGGCGCCAAGTTGCGTGATGCGCTGGCTGGTACCGCGTCTGCTGCAATGGCAGAGGGAACGCCCGGACGTGCCGGTCAAACTGACCACCTCGCTGGCCCATGGCGTGGACTTCCAGCGCGAGCCATTCGATGCGGCGGTGATTTACGGAGCGCCGCCGGACAACTCCTCCACAGCCCTGCATCTGTTTGATGAGCAACTGACACCGGTCTGTTCGCCCGCGTTGTTGAAAGGCCCGCCGGCGTTATCCGCACCGTCCGATCTGCAACAACATCTGCTGCTGCATCCGACCGCAGACACTCAGGACTGGACCGTGTGGTTGACGGCCGCCCATCTGCAATTGAGCAATGTGAACATGGGCCAGCATTTCGAGACGCTGGATCAGGCGATGTCGATGGCGTCCCACGGGACGGGTGTGGCGATCGGGGATTGGTCGCTGATCGGCGATGACTTGCGTGCCGGACGACTGGTGATGCCGTTCGAGCTGAAGGTGAAGACGGGCCTGGCGTATTACGTGGTGTTGCCGCAAGGCGGGGAGCCATCACCGAAGCTGGAAGAACTGATGATCTGGCTGGTGGAGCAGGCCCACACCCGCTGAACACCCTAATCGAATGTACAAGCGGGCTTGTTCGCGAAAGCGGTGTATCGGTCACCCATCAGGTTGACTGATACTTCCTCTTCGCGAGCAAGCCCGCTCTCACATTTGTTCTGCGCTGTTGCTTAGTAACCGACCGTAAACCGCTGACGCGAATGCTTCGGCGCCTCAACTTCGTCGATCAGCGCAATCGCGTAATCGGCAAACGTGATCCAGCTGCGACCTTCGGCACTCACCAGCAAGTGATCCTTGCCGACCCGGAATGTGCCGGTGCGCTCACCTTCGACAAACTCCGCCGACGGCGACAGGAACGTCCAGTCCAGTTCCGTCTCCTGACGCAGCGCATCCAGAAACGCGGCACCAGCGCTGGCTTCGACTTTGTACTCTGCCGGAAAACCAGCGCTGTCGATCACCCGCGTGTCGTCCGGCAGCAATAGCGAACCGGCACCGCCAACCACCAGCAGACGCTTCACCCCCGCCTGCTTCACCGGCCCGACAATCGCGCGGGCCGGCACCGTGGTGAAGTGCGCGGCGGTGATCACCACGTCGTGACCGGCAACGGCATCTTGCAGCGCCGCCGAATCCAGCACATCGACATTCTGGCTGGCCACACCGGCACGGGCGCCGATCTTCGAGGTATCGCGAGCGATGGCGGTGACGCTGTGGCCGCGGCGCAGGGCTTCTTCCAGCAATTGGCTACCGGCACGACCGGTGGCACCAATGATTGCGATCTTGCTCATGACATTCTCCAGTTGGCTTGAGAGTGCTGCGTTTTCAGAATCGGGTTACCACTGCATCTCGCCCTTGGCGACTTTGGCGCTCAGCTCCAGCGAGCTTTCTTCACCCAGTTTCGGGTAGCGCTTTTTCATCGCGGCGATCAATGCGGTGGAGTCTTTGGCCTTGGCGGTTTCTGTGTCGAAAGCCTTAATGTAGTCGGCGGTGAATTTCACGCTGGCCAACGAACGGCTGCTGTCGCCGAGGTAGTGACCCGGCACTACGATTTTCGGCTTCAGGGTTTGAATCGAATGCAGGGTCTGCAGCCAGTCGGCGTGGGATTGCGCGGTCTGGGTGTCGGCCATCCAGACGTGGATGTTCTCGGCGACAACCACACCACCGACCACAGCCTTGAGCGACGGAATCCACACAAAGCTGCGATCCGGTTGCTTGCCGTCCAGCCCGATCACCTGCAATTTCTGCCCTTCCAGCATCAGGCTGTCGCCCTTGAGCACGCCCGGCACAATGGTTTTGGCCGGTACGTCGGCGCCCATTTTCGGCCCCCAGAACGCGAGTTTGCCGGCGACGGTTTGATTGATGTGATCGACAGTCGGCTGCGAAGCCAGCACCTTGGCGTCAGGAAAGGCTTTGGTCAGGGTATCGAGGCCGAAGTAGTAATCCGGATCACCGTGGCTGATGTAAATGGTGGTGAGTTTTTTACCGCTGGCGCGGATCTTTTCGACGACTTGCTCGGCCTGGGATTTACCAAACTGCGCGTCGACCAGGATCGCGTCCTTTTCGCCACTGACCAGTACCGAAGTCACCGGGAAAATGGCTTGGGTGCCAGGATTGTAGACATCGAGGGTCAGGTTGGCAGCAGCGGCATGCGCGGCGAAACCGAGGGTGGCAGTGGCAAGCAAAACGCGTTTGAGAGTGGTGAAACCGATCATCTGTTGCTCCGGTGTCCGAATGCCGTGTCTGGCGATGGGACAGAGCTTAGTTGCATGAGTCAGTACAAAAAATGCGATGCTTGGACATAGTTTGTTTCTGAAAGCGGGCAAATCATGGATCGTCTCCAAGCAATGCGGGTGTTCGTCACAGTGGTGGATCTGGGCAGCCAGTCAGCGGCGGCCGATCATCTGGACCTTTCACGCCCGGTGGTTTCACGTTATCTGGCGGAACTGGAGGACTGGGTCGGCGCACGCCTGATGCACCGCACCACGCGCAAGTTGAGCCTGACCGCCGCCGGCAGTGAAATCCTGCCGCGCTGCCGGCAGATGATCGAGCTGTCGACTGACATGCAGGCCGCTGTCAGCGAGCCCCACGATGCACCGCGCGGGTTGCTGCGGATCAGCGTCAGCACCTCGTTCGGCCAGGCACAACTGGCCGACGCGATGGCCGCCTACGTCAAGCGCTACCCCGGTGTCAGCATCGATATGCAGATGCTCGACCGCACGGTGAATCTGGTGGATGAGCGTATCGATCTGGCGATCCGCACCAGCAATGATCTGGACCCGAACCTGATTGCCCGGCGCCTGACCGTTTGCCGTTCGGTGGTCTGCGCGGCTCCCGCGTATCTTCAGGAACATCCGGCGCCGCAACGGGTGGAAGAGTTGAGTCAACACAACTGCCTGACCCACTCGTATTTCGGCAAGAGCCTGTGGCATTTCCAAGAGGATGGCGAACCGGTGTCGGTGCCGGTACAGGGCAACATCAGCGCCAACGAGGCCAGCACATTGTTGCGCGCGACGCTGGCCGGCGCGGGGGTGGCGATGCTGCCGACCTATCAGGCCGGGGTGCATATTCATGCCGGAGAGTTGATTCGCTTGTTGCCCCACGCCGAACCGCGGCAGATGAACATCTACGCGGTCTATGCCTCACGCAAGCACATGCCGGCGGCGCTGCGCAGCATGCTGGATTTTCTGGTACTCAGATTCCCAGAAAACCCGACGTGGGATATCGACCTGTAACCCCGGTCATAACGGCTCTGAATGTCACGCTAGATGCGCAAACGCTGACGCTGGCAAGTCGTCACCGCTGACCTATGCTCAAAGTAGTACCCAAGGGTATACGTTCAGAGGTCAGACATCATGAACATCAAAACAAGAAGATACCTCGCGATTTTCATCACCTGCGCCGCCACACTGGCGTTGTACGGCACTGCAGCCTGGCGGGTCGAGCAACTGCGACAACTGCCTCGCGAATACGCCAGTTGCAACCTGGAGCACTGCATTCCACACAATGCCACGCTGAATGCGTTGCGTTGATGTAACAACGCGCAAACGCGGCCTGCTCCCACAGAGGGATCGAGGTGGCGACTGAATTACTGCTCGGCCTTCAGGCGGTCGCGGAAAGCCTTTGGCGAAATCCCCACCCGGCGCCGGAACAGGCGCGTGAAGTTGGTCGGATCGGAAAACCCCAACAACTCCGACATCTCGTAAATCGTCATGCTGGTGTACGTCAGCAAGCGCTTGGCTTCCAGTAACTGGCGCTCGTGCATGATCTGCAACGCCGGCTGCCCCGCCAGTTCACGGCAAGTGCCATTAAGGTGTGACACCGAAATCCCCAACCGATGCGCCAGGTCTTCGACCTTCACATGCTGGCGATACGTCTCTTCCACCAATTGAATAAAACCGTTGAGGTATTCACGCTGGCGCTGCGGCCGCTGGCTGGCGTTATGGCGCACGATCGCCTGACGACTGACCCAGACCATAATCACGCTGACCAGCGAATGCATGAGCATTTCCCGCGCCGGTTGGTGGCCGTTGTACTCGGCCTGCAACGCAGTAAACAGGCTGTTCAGGTAATCGCCGTCCTTGCCCGCCGAATAGCTTTCAGCCAGGGCCAGAGCGTGTACCGAATCGCCCAGTTGCGCCTGCAAATGATGGATCAGCGGCGTGGCGAGGGTGACGATAAATCCTTCGACGTCCTCGGAAAAACGGAAGCCGTGCACCGACAGCGGTGGCAGCACCTGAATCGCGGGCGTGTGCAGTTGTGTGCGCTGACCTTCGATTTCAAGCTCTGCCTGACCTTTGAAGACGAAGAGCAATTGGCACAAATCGGCGTGGCGGTGGGGTTTGATTTCCCATTGATGTTCGCGACTGCGTGAAGAAATGGTTTCACAGTGCAGCAAGTCAGGGGTTGGCCAGTCCAGGCTTTCACCGTAGAGCTTGAACACCGGAATCGAAGGCAGCTCAGGCTTGTTCATCACTTCAATCCAGGCCTCGGGGTTGTGGGCGATAATCGCACCGATTGGCAGAATGTACAGGTATCGGCTCAGTTTTCACCTTCAATTGACAGACCCGCAAGGGAAAAATGCAAGCACTCGATCCATAAAAATCATTCAACGGTCTTGGCCGTGTGAAGCTTGCGAGTCATAAAAACAATGAAAACGCTGAAAACCCAAGTCGCCATCATCGGCGCCGGTCCATCCGGATTGCTCCTCGGCCAGTTGCTGCACAACGCTGGCATCGACACCCTCATCCTCGAACGCCAGACACCCGATTATGTACTCGGCAGAATCCGCGCCGGCGTGCTTGAACAAGGCATGGTAGAGCTGTTGCGCCAGGCGGGCGTGAGTCAACGGATGGACGCCGAAGGTCTGGTTCACGGCGGTTTCGATCTGGCGCTGGACGGGCGCCAGGTGCACATCGATCTGCACGCGTTGACCGGCGGCAAAACCGTGATGATCTACGGCCAGACCGAAGTCACCCGCGACCTGATGGCCGCTCGTCGGGACGCGGGCGCACCGACGATTTATCAGGCGATCGATGTCGTTCCTCACGGCATGAAAACCGACGAAGCCTTTGTCACCTTTGAAAAGGACGGCGAAACCTGGCGCGTCGACTGCGACTACATCGCCGGTTGCGACGGTTTCCACGGCGTGGCCCGGCAGTCGATTCCGGCTGACAGCCTGAAGGTCTTCGAACGGGTTTATCCGTTTGGCTGGCTGGGAATTCTGGCCGACACGCCACCGGTGCATGAAGAACTGGTCTACGCCCGGCACGAACGCGGCTTCGCACTGTGCAGCATGCGTTCGGCTACTCGCACCCGCTACTACCTGCAAGTGCCGGCGGATGAAAACGTCGATGACTGGAGCGATCAGCGCTTCTGGGATGAACTGAAGTCCCGTCTGCCGGTGGCGCTTGCAGAAAACCTGGTCACTGGGCCGTCGATCGAGAAAAGCATCGCGCCGTTGCGCAGTTTTGTGGTCGAACCGATGCAATACGGACGGATGTTTCTGGTCGGCGATGCCGCGCACATCGTCCCGCCTACCGGCGCCAAGGGCTTGAATCTGGCCGCCAGCGATGTCAGCACACTGTTCAATATTCTGCTGAAGGTCTATCGCGAAGAACGCGTCGACCTGCTCGAGAAATATTCCGAAATCTGCCTGCGTCGGGTGTGGAAGGCCGAGCGGTTTTCCTGGTGGATGACGTCGATGCTGCATCGCTTCGACGATCACGATGATTTCAGCCAGCGCATCAGCGCCTCGGAACTGGACTACTTTGTCAGCTCGCAAGCAGGGCGAAAAACCATTGCAGAAAATTACGTCGGACTTCCTTACGAGGCTATCGAATAGCTTCCTACCGACTTACACTGGCGAGCCTCCCCGCTCGCCTGGCCATTTGCGGGACTCTCACTGCCCGCAGGTGTTGTCCGTGACCCATCTCAATCATCCCGAAACGCCCAAACCGGCCATTCGCAGCGTGCTGGTCGCGCTGATGATGGCGATCTTTCTTGGCGCACTGGATCAGACCATCGTCGCCGTGTCGATGCCGGCCATTTCCGCCCAATTCAAAGACGTCAACCTGTTGGCCTGGGTGATTTCCGGGTACATGGTGGCGATGACCGTGGCGGTGCCGATCTACGGCAAGCTCGGTGATTTGTATGGCCGGCGCAAACTGATGCTGTTCGGCATGGGCCTGTTCACCCTCGCCTCATTGTTTTGCGGCATGGCGCAAAGCATGGAGCAACTGGTGCTGGCGCGGATTCTCCAGGGCATCGGGGCCGGCGGGATGATTTCGGTCAGTCAGGCGATCATCGGCGACATCGTGCCGCCACGCGAACGCGGACGCTATCAGGGTTACTTCAGCAGCATGTACGCGGTGGCCAGCGTCGCCGGGCCGGTGTTGGGCGGCTACATGACCGAGTACCTGTCGTGGCGCTGGGTGTTTCTGATCAACCTGCCGCTGGGCCTGGGTGCTTATTGGGTGGCGCGGCGTAACCTGCGCGGCCTGCCGATCCCGCAGCGCAAACCGATCATCGATTACCTCGGCACATTGCTGATGATCATTGGCCTGACCGCTCTGTTGCTCGGCATCACCCAGATCGGTCAGGGTCATTCGTGGCGCAGCAGCGAAGTGCTTGGGCTGTTCGCGTGTGCGGTGCTGGTGCTGGCGCTGTTTGTCTGGCATGAACGCCGCGCGCGTGAGCCCTTGCTGCCGATGCACCTGTTCGCCAACCGCAACGCCCTGCTGTGCTGGTGCACGATTTTCTTCACCAGTTTCCAGGCGATTTCGCTGATTGTGCTGATGCCGCTGCGTTTTCAAAGCGTCACCGGTGCCGGGGCCGACAGCGCCGCGTTGCACTTGCTGCCCTTGGCCATGGGGCTGCCAATCGGCGCCTACTTTGCCGGGCGTCGCACCTCAGTGACCGGTCGTTACAAACCGCAGATTCTGACCGGCGCGATGTTGATGCCGATCTCGATCCTGGGCATGGCCTTCAGTCCGCCAGAGGCCACGCTGCTCAGCGGCGTGTTCATGTTGCTCAGCGGGATTGCCGGCGGCATGCAGTTCCCTACCTCTCTGGTAGGCACGCAGAACTCGGTGGCGCAACGCGACATTGGCGTGGCCACCAGCACCACCAACCTGTTCCGCTCGCTCGGCGGCGCGGTGGGTGTGGCGCTGATGTCGGCGCTGTTGCTGGCGTTGTTGCAGGACTCCAGTTTCGCCCACCTGGCGAGCAGTTCGCTGATGAGCGAGGGACATTCGGGCAATGTGTTGCTTGATGGTTTGAACGCGGCGCCGGGTGATGCTCGAAACGCTTTGCGCGCGGAGCTTTCGGTGACCTTCCGGCATTTGCTGTGGGTCAGTGCGGCGGTGTCGCTGCTGGGGCTGACGGCGGCGATTGCGATGCCGAACAACTTGCTGCGCGGCAGAGAGCACGGCACCCAATAGCAGCCATGCCCGCTCCCACAGGATCTGGCTGATCAAGGGCTGTAGTAACCGACCGCTACCAGAAAATGGCCAACCTTCTTCAGGTAGGCATGCTTGTCCTCGACCTTGCCGGTCACCGGGTTTTTCCAGCGGTATTGGTATTCGCCATCATCCTGTTTGGCAATCAGCGCCAGTATCGGCTCACCCACCGGTTTGCCTTCCGGGTCCTTGACCTTGCTGAAGTCGGTATTGATCAAGCGCAGATTGGTGCCGTGGGCGACATAGCGCCGGGTATCGAGGTCGACGACAAACACATACAGGTCATCCTGCAAATAGCCGCCCTTGAGCGAGTTGATCGCCGTCAATGTGCCCTTCTCGTCTTTGCCCAGATCGGTAGCCGCCTTGTTCAGCAACGCCATCGCCTGCTCCGCCGACGCCCGCGGCAGGTAATAACCGACCGCCAGAATCCGTTGGCCGATGCGCTGGTAAAACACATGCTTGCGCTCGACCTTGCCATCCGACCAGTTCTGCCAGCGGTACTCGGCTTGCTGGATGCCGTTGCCCTCGGGCACTTTCAAGGCATTTTTGAAGGCTTTCTGCAGATCCGGCCCGAGCACCTCGCTCACATCACGGCCGATCAACGCCGACGAGGGCCCGCCGCTGGCGAGCATGACGCCCTTGGTGTCGACCACAAACACATAGCGGTCCTTGTCGACAAACTCACCCTGGCGACTGAACGCGGCGAACGCCTTGTCGCCGTTGTCGTGGTAGTAGGCCAGTGCTTTTTCCAGCAAGGCGATGGCGGCCTGGCTGTCATCCTTGGCAGTGGTCGCGGCGTTGGCCTGGCCGAACCCGGCCAGGAGCATCACGCCGAGCCAGGCCACTTTATGCAAAAAACCCATAGCGCATCCCTCGTTCTTGTTGGTGTTTCAAGAGCGTAGACGGCTTGGGATGATGCAGGGACATTCAGAAGGTTTCTGGAGATTACACCGTGCTGTGGCGAGGGAACGTGCCCACTCGCCACACGTTTGATCAGGCTTTAAGGCCGGGCATTGATCTGCTGCTGCAAGTTCTGGATCTGCGCCTGAAGCGTGTTGATGTTGCGGGTCATCTGGCGACGGAACGCATCGAACTCAGCGGTATTGGCGGCACCTTGCGGTGCTGCCGGGCGGTTGTCCTGTTCGCTTTTGAGAACGACGATTTCCTGCTCCAGCCGATCAATTGCCGCGCTCGGATTGCCCTGTTTCTTCAGTGCGGCGATGTCCGCGCCGAGGCTCTTGAGCTGCGCATCGAAACCCTTGAGCTGGGCGTCGACCTTGCTGGTATCGGCCGGGGCGTTTTTCAGCGTGGTCAGCTCTGTACTCAGGGCTTTGACCTGTGCCTGTAACTGGCTGTTGGCGTTTTGTTGCTCGCTGGTCTGGGCGCTCATCTGCGCCAGACGCTTGTCCAGTTCACTGGTCTGGCCGGCAACGCCCTGCTGCTGTTTGCTCTGATCGAGCAACTTGCCTTCCAGTTGCTTGATCTGCAGCTTCAACGCTTCGCTGTCGCTGGTGACATTGGATTGACTGGCGACGACCTTGCCGGAAATGTCCTGCAGGCGCCCCGCCGCTTCTTCGCTGATGCGCGCGAAGCTTTCCTGGGTTGCGACCAGTTGCTGCTCCATCAGCGAGATCTGCTGAAAACTCCACCAGGCAAGGCCGATGAAGGCGAAAAACAATGCGCCAACCAGCGCCCACAAAGGCCCGGTGCTTGCCGCTTTGACCTTGACCACGGGCGGTGTACGCGAGTGCACGGAGGTGCGGGCGGTGGTCGGAATGTCATCGTCGTCGAAAGTGTCGGCACGCAGGCTCGGTACATCATCGAAATCGTCGTGGGCATCATTACGCATGGACATTGAGGCAACCTTTGTGAAACGCGGTGATGGCAGATGGGGGCGAAGTATAAACCCCACAGCCGCAGGGATTGACCCTCAACCTGTAGTGCGGTTCATTGCCGGTCGGCCGATTCGTTTCAACGAATGTCCTGAGCTTTCCACCAACCGCTGAACTCGTCGAGGGCGGTCCACAGACTGACTTTCGGATCGTAGTCCAGATAATGCCGGGCGCGACTGATGTCGAGGGTGAAACTTTTGTTCATCACCTGCATCCCCAGCCGCGACAGCGTCGGCTCCGGACGTCCCGGCCAGAGCTTGCACGCCCCTTCATTGAGCGCGGCCACGCTGTAGGCCAGACCGTAGGAGCGATACCGGGTGACCTCTGGGATCTCCATTTTGCGCATCACATAGTTGACCACATCCCACAGCGGCAACGGCGTACCGTTGCTGATGTTGTAGGCCTTGCCCAGCGCGGAACCGGCGGCCAGCAAACTGCTGAGCATGGCTTCGTTGAGGTTTTGCACGCTGGTGAAATCGACCTTGTTCAGGCCATTGCCAATGATCGCCAGACGGCCCTTGCGCTGCATGTTCAACAGGCGCGGGAAGATGCTCATGTCGCCGGCACCGGTGACGAAGCGCGGGCGCAGGGCGATGGTTTCCAGACCGAATTCCTGCGCGCCGAAAACCTTTTGCTCGGCCAGATATTTGGTCGCCGCGTAGTGATGCCTGAAGCGCTTGGGCACTTGTTCTTCGGTCAGGTTCAGGTGGTCGCGGCCATCGAAGTAGATCGACGGTGACGACAAATGCACCAGCCGTCGAACCCGTCGCTTCAGGCAGGCCTCGACAACGTTTTCAGTGATCTGCACGTTACCTTGATGAAAATCCTGATAGCGCCCCCACAGCCCGACGGCACCGGCGCAATGCACCACCGCTTCGACGTCGGTGCAGAGTTCGCGCACCAGATCCGGGTCAGTCAGATCACCAGGGACAAACTCGGCGCCACGGCGGACCAGGTGCTCGACGCTCTCGGCCCGGCGGCCGTTGACCCGCACATCCAGGCCCTGCTCCAGAGCGAAACGCGCAAAGCGTCCACCAATGAAGCCGCTTGCGCCGGTGACCAGAATTTTCATGTAAAGCTCCGCTGTCTTTCGATTTGCCTGATTCGTGTGTCTTGACGCTGGCCGTCAGTCCAACGGCACCAGCCATTGTGGCGAAGATCGCACCAATTGCTCGGTCAGCAAGCCCAGCAACTGACCGCCGTTGCGCCAATGATGCCAGTAGAGCGGCACGTCGATCGGTTTATCTGGCAACAGTTCGCGCAGTACACCGCGTTGCAATTGCTCACGCACTTGCAGTTCCGGCACCAGCCCCCAACCGAGCCCGGCTTCAGTCAGGCGGATAAAACCTTCAGAGGATGGGCACAAATGGTGCTCGAATCCCCCATCGACACCCAGTGATGCGAGATAGCGATGCTGAAGAAAATCATCCGGGCCGAACACCAGCGCCGGGGTGCGCGGCAGTTGTTCGGCACGCACGCCATCGGGGAAATGCCGGGCGATGAACGCCGGGCTGGCCAGCGCGCGATACCGCATGGCGCCGAGCAAGACGCTGCGGGCGCCGGCCACCGGCCGCTCGCTGGCGCAAACACACGCCGCCACTTCACCGGCGCGCATGCGTTTGAGGCCGACGGTCTGATCCTCCACCACCAGATCCAGCAACAAATGCTGTTCGGCACAGAAATCCCCCACGGCTTCAGCCCACCAGGTGGCGAGGCTGTCGGCATTGATCGCAATGCGCAGTCGCTCGGGTAAACCTTCTTCATCCAACGCCGGCACAAGGGTCTGCAAATCACGTTCAAGCAAACGTACCTGTTGCACATGGTTGAGCAGGCGCCGGCCAATTTCGGTCGGCGACGGCGGCGTACCGCGCACCAGCACGGGTTGGCCGACCCGCGCCTCAAGCAGTTTGATCCGCTGCGAGATCGCCGATTGCGACAGGCCCAGCACCTGCGCCGCGCGCTCGAATCCGGCTTGCTCGACCACGGCGGCCAAAGCAGACAGCAATTTGTAATCGAACATCATTTTTCCTAATGAGCGATCAGCATTATTGGTTTTTCTTATAACGCGTCCGACTGGAGAATAGCCAGCAAGCACTCTCTCTCAAGGACCTTTCCATGGCTGGCGAAACCTCACTCTCGACTCTGCTGCGCAGCATGAGCCCGCAGCTCAACGCCGGCGACTATGTGTTTTGCACCTTGCCCGACGGGCAACTGCCAATTGGCCTGGAGATTGTCGGCTGCTTTCGTGAACAAGAAGGTCTGACCGTGATTCTGCAACGCTCGCTGGCCGAACAGGCCGGCTTCAGTTTCGATTACGTGGCCGCGTGGATCACCCTCAACGTGCACTCGGCGCTCGAAGCCGTCGGCCTCACTGCCGCATTCGCCACCGCACTGGGCAAGGCCGGGATCAGTTGCAACGTGATCGCCGGTTACTACCACGATCACCTGTTTGTCGGTCAGGCCGACGCCGAACGCGCCATGCACGTGCTGCGCGATCTCGCAGCCAACGCGGAGTGAATTCTATGTGGCAAAGCTATGTGAACGGGTTGCTGGTGGCGTTGGGGCTGATCATGGCGATCGGCACCCAGAATGCTTTTGTGCTGGCACAAAGTCTGCGTCGTGAGCATCACTTGCCGGTCGCCGCACTCTGCGTTGCCTGCGACGCGCTGCTGGTGGCAGCCGGGGTGTTCGGCCTTGCCACTGTACTGGCACAAAACCCGACATTGCTGGCGGTGGCGCGCTGGGGTGGCGCGGTGTTCCTGATCTGGTACGGCAGCCAGGCGCTACGCCGGGCGTTCTCGAAACAGCGCCTGGATCAGAGCGAAAACCAGACCGTGCGCTCGCTGCGGGCAGTGATGCTCAGCGCCTTGGCAGTGACCTTGCTCAACCCGCACGTTTATCTGGATACCGTGTTGTTGATCGGCTCTCTTGGCGCCCAACAATCGGTGCCGGGCGCTTATGTGGTGGGCGCCGCCAGTGCGTCGTTGCTGTGGTTTTTCACGCTGGCGCTGGGGGCGGCATGGCTCGCGCCGTGGCTGGCCCGGCCGAGTACGTGGCGGATCCTCGATCTGCTGGTGGCGGTGATGATGTTCGCGGTGGCAGGACAATTGATACTCGCTCCGTGATTTATTCCAAAAGGCTCTGGAACCTCTATCCCACACAGTTGTTGCGTGGTTAAGCCGCAACCCCGGTGCTATGATCCGAACCCTGCGCCGCAAAGAGTAAAAACTCGTCGTCGCATTTCTGGCCGCCCGTGATCGGCCTTGCGCTCACCGCAACAGACCT
>NZ_JBIUWN010000101.1:0-16310 GCF_044743485.1 Pseudomonas sp. NPDC087614
CCCCCCCCCCCCCCCCCCCCCCCCTACCCCCCGACCGGTGGGGCGCTACCCCGCCCCCGTTCTTAACACTCGGCGCGACGAGCTGGACACCGTTATCCTGTCGGTTGACCCAGAGCGCGAGCGTATCTCCCTGGGTATCAAGCAACTGGAAAGCGATCCGTTCTCCGAGTACGTCTCGGTCAACGACAAAGGCGCAATCGTTACTGGCACCGTGAAAGAAGTTGACGCCAAAGGCGCCATCATCGTTCTGGCTGACGACATCGAAGCGACCCTGAAAGCCTCCGAAATCAGCCGTGACCGCGTTGAAGACGCGCGCAACGTGCTGAAAGAAGGCCAGGAAGTTGAAGCCAAGATCATCAGCGTTGACCGCAAGAGCCGCGTAATCCAGCTCTCGATCAAGTCGAAAGACGACGCTGAAGAGAAAGAAGCAATCCAGAGCCTGAAAGAGACTCCGGAAGCTGCTACCGGCGAAACCACCATGGCGGCACTGCTGCGCCAGGCAATGGCCAAACAGAACTAAGTTCTGCTTGATCATTAAAAAGGGCGACTTCGGTCGCCCTTTTTTGTGCCTGCGATTTGATGAGTCCTGGTTTTCTTCTGCGCGAATCAGTGCTGTCTGTGAAACCAATCCAATCGCCTGATTGTCTGTTTCTTTAATGGGATCAATCGCCTATTCGCGACTAAGCTTGGTCTTAAGCGTGTAGTAGTCGGGCGTTGCCTGGCATAAGGAAGTGGATGAACAAGTTTATTGTCCTCATAGCGGTACTGGTTTTTGCAGGCTGTACTACAAATGCCAAGACCCATGCGGTGCGTGGTGTCAGCGGCATTGAAGTTGATTGCTCTGGGCTGGGCTCTGGCTGGGAGAGGTGTCAAAAGCGAGCGGCGAAGGAGTGTAAGGGGGCGGGTTACAAGGTGATCACTCGATCTGATGATGCCAAAGACGAAGATGAGTTTCCGTTTGGTTTCAATCCTGCTGGGTACGTGACCCGGACCATGCTGGTGATATGCCGTTGAGCGTGGGGTGATCCTGGCGAGTGAGTTTATGCCCTGAAAGCGGGCGTTTCAGCGCTGAAGAAGATATGTCAATCCCTGGGCTGTTCAAAATCTTCCGGGCATGCTAAAACCTTTCAAGCGCTGATCTAGCTGCTTGAAAAAGAAGGGAAAAATATGACGAAGTCGGAGTTGATCGAACGAATTGTCACCCATCAAGGGCTGCTCTCATCCAAGGATGTGGAGTTGGCCATCAAGACCATGCTTGAACAAATGTCCCAATGTCTGGCCACTGGTGATCGCATCGAGATCCGTGGGTTCGGCAGCTTCTCCCTGCACTACCGTGCGCCGCGCGTTGGTCGCAATCCAAAGACCGGCCAGTCTGTAAGTCTGGATGGAAAATTCGTTCCGCATTTCAAGCCGGGTAAAGAATTGCGTGATCGAGTGAACGAGGAAGAGGAGGAGGGGGTTTGACAGTCGCTATCTCTCAAGGAGTTACTCATGCGTAACCTCAAGCGCATACTTCTTGGCGTTTTTATTCTTTTGCTGGTGTTGGTGATTCTGGCGTTTGTTCTGGAAAATCAGCAATCGGTGTCGTTATTGTTTCTAGGCTTTTCCGGGCCTCAATTGCCGGTCTCGCTGGTAGTGGTTTTGGCATTGCTCATCGGTATGTTGATTGGCCCGATACTAGGCTGGTTTCTGGGACGTTCGTCCAGGGCGGCACGCAAACGAATTGTCTGAAAACGACAGGTGCATGGCATCTGTCGAAATTGCGCCTCAGCCTGTCTATATCCATTAGTAAAACGTTCATTAAGCTGTAAAATGCAGCCCTTGTTCGATAGTGGCACATTCCCACATCGATTCAGACTGACTCTGACAGAAGCCACAGGTTTTGATGGCTTCTGCATTCATGGATTAGGCGGTGATCGTTGGTGTCACTGTCCGCAGCTCAAGGGTATGGTTTCGCGTGAAAATTCTAGTTACCGGCGGCGCCGGGTTCATCGGCTCGGCAGTCATCCGTCACATCATTTCCAATACCACCGACTCAGTCGTTAACGTCGATAAGCTGACTTACGCCGGTAACCTGGAGTCGTTGGCTGAAGTGAGCCAGGATCCTCGTTATGCTTTCGAGCGCGTCGATATCTGCGACCGCGATCAAATCGACCGTGTCCTGCGTGAACACCAACCCGATGCCATCATGCACCTGGCTGCAGAGTCCCATGTCGATCGTTCGATTTCGGGCCCATCTGAATTCATCCAGACCAACATCATCGGCACCTACACCTTGCTGGAAGCTGCGCGCCACTATTGGGCAGCGCTAGACGATGCACGTAAAGCCAACTTCCGCTTTCACCATATTTCGACTGATGAAGTTTACGGAGACCTCGAAGGTCCGGAAGACCTATTCACTGAAACCACGCCTTATCAGCCAAGCTCGCCATACTCGGCCAGCAAGGCAAGTTCCGATCACTTGGTTCGCGCCTGGAGCCGTACTTACGGCTTGCCGACCCTGGTCACCAACTGCTCGAACAACTACGGTCCGTGCCACTTCCCTGAGAAACTGATCCCGCTGATCATTCTCAATGCACTGGAAGGCAAGCCACTGCCGGTCTACGGCAAAGGCAATCAGGTCCGCGATTGGCTCTACGTCGAAGACCACGCCCGCGCACTGTACAGAGTCGTGACCGAGGGCGTTATCGGCGAGACGTACAACATCGGTGGTCATAACGAAAAACAAAACATCGAAGTGGTGCATACCCTGTGCGCATTGCTCGACGAACTGCGTCCCGATTCCGCTCACCGTCCACATGCCAGCCTGATCACCTACGTTCAGGATCGTCCGGGTCACGACCAGCGTTACGCAATCGACGCCAGCAAAATCCAGCGTGAACTGGGTTGGGCGCCGGAAGAGACCTTTGAAACCGGCATCCGCAAAACGGTCGAGTGGTACCTCAACAACACTGAATGGGTCGCTCACGTGAAGAGCGGCAGCTATCAGCAGTGGATCGATCAGAACTACGCAGATCGTTCGAACAAGGCATGAAAATCCTCCTGTTCGGAAAAAACGGCCAGGTGGGCTGGGAGCTGCAGCGCTCCCTCGCGCCGCTTGGCGAGTTAATTGCCCTGGATCGCACTACGGTGGATGGACTGTCGGGCGACCTCTCCGATCTTGGGTCATTGCGCGCAACGATTCGTCAGGTAAGGCCCGACGTCATCGTGAATGCTGCTGCCTACAATGCCGTCGATAAAGCAGAGTCTGAACCCGATTTGGCCAATCTCTTGAATGGTCAGGCAATTCAGATCTTGGCCGAAGAGGCGCTCACTCTCGGGGCTTGGCTGATTCATTATTCAACTGACTATGTCTTCAGTGGACAAGGACAAGCCCCATGGCGGGAAACTGATACCGCGGCTCCGATCAATAGCTACGGCATGAGCAAGTTGGCCGGCGACCGTGCGATTCAGGCATCAGGCTGCAAGTATGTGATTCTTCGTACTAGCTGGGTTTATAGCGTTCGCGGCCAAAATTTTGCCAAGACAATGCTGCGCCTGGCTAAAGAGCGCGAAACCCTTAACGTCATCGCTGACCAGATCGGCGCTCCGACCGGTGCCGACTTGATCGCTGACGTGACGGCTTTGGTGCTTCACCGGCTCATTGATCAGCCAGAGTTGGCGGGCCTATATCACCTGACGGCTAGCGGTGAAGTGTCTTGGCACGACTATGCCCGTGATGTGATTGGTTTCGCCAAGGCTTTTGGCGAAGAGTTCGTTGTCTCTACGGTCAATCCCATTGATACATCTGCTTACCCAGCACCTGCACGCCGCCCTCTGAATTCACGATTGAATACTCAGAAACTGCGTGACAATTTTTCTCTACACTTGCCGGATTGGCAAAGTGGTGTAATCCGAATGCTTAGGGAAGTTTTGAATAAATGACCACGACAAATCGCAAAGGCATCATCCTCGCTGGTGGCTCGGGAACTCGCCTTCACCCTGCAACGTTGGCTATATCAAAACAGCTTTTGCCGGTTTTCGATAAGCCCATGATCTACTATCCGCTGAGTGTTCTTATGCTTGCGGGAATTAGAGACATTCTCATTATTTCCACGCCCCAGGACACACCGCGTTTCGAGCAATTGCTCGGTGATGGTAAGCGTTGGGGCCTCAACTTGCAGTATGCCGTACAGGAATCGCCTGATGGACTTGCTCAGGCATTTGTAATTGGTGAGAAGTTTATTGACGGCGGGTCTTGCGCGTTGGTCTTGGGCGACAACATATTCCATGGTCACGATTTCTATAATCTGCTCAAGAACGCAATGGCTCGGACGGAGGGGGCAAGCGTATTTGCATATCACGTCAATGATCCGGAACGGTACGGTATCGCCGAGTTTGATAGTCAAGGAAAGGTTATCAGCCTCGAAGAAAAGCCAGCGGTACCCAAGTCCAGCTACGCGGTAACCGGTTTGTATTTCTATGATTCGCAAGTTGTAGAACTTGCCAAGTCGTTAAAACCGTCTGCCCGGGGTGAACTCGAAATCACTGACTTGAATCGACTCTATCTGGAGAAACACCAGTTGGCCGTTGAAGTCATGGGCAGAGGATATGCGTGGCTGGATACCGGAACACACGAGTCGCTGCTAGAAGCGGGCCAGTTTATTTCGATGATGGAAAGCCGCCAAGGCTTGAAAGTCGCATGCCCTGAAGAAATTTCATTCCGCCAGGGCTGGATTGATGATGAGCAATTGAAAACGCTCGCGACACCATTGGAAAAAAATGGATATGGTAAATATCTACTGGCTATTCTGAGAGAAATAAAGAGTACACGAGCTTAATGATGACCCTTTATGGTATGAGTTCGAAACAAAGGGCGTATTTTGCTAGTTATAAGGTAAAAGAATGAAACAACATTATATTTTAGATGTTGAAATGGTCGCTGGGGTGATCGGGTGATTAATAAGGCATTTAGGCAGCTTTTTGAGTTGTGCAGAAGCCACGCCGTGCTATGGCAGTTAGTCCGTCAACATTTGATCCTACGGTATCGAAGGACTGCTTTGGGCTATCTGTGGACGTTGATTAATCCACTGATGATGATGACCGTAACTGCTGTAGTTTTTTCGACATTGTTCAAGGCAGACCTGAAGACCTATGCCGTATTCTTGTTCGCAGGGATGATTCCTTGGAACTGTTTTAGCGGCATAGTGACACAATCGGGGGCTGCGTTCATAAATAACGAAAGCCTGATAAAGAAAATATATCTACCAAAACTGATCTTTCCGTTGAGTGTTGCTCTCGGGGTTCTAATTGATAGTTGCCTGTCATTTGTCGCTCTGTTTTTGATCATTTTTGCAATCGGTGGGCATCTGACATGGGCGCTTCTGTCTATTCCGTTCGCCTATATGCTGTTGTTTGTGTTTGCGCTAGGGATTGCTCTATTTATCTCAATTGCGACAGTTTTCTTCCGGGACCTGCAACACATCATTTTGATTGCAATGCAAGCCTGGTTTTTCCTGACACCAATCATGTACAAAAATGACGCTCTGATGGGAAAGGTGGCTTGGTTAGTTAGCTTTAATCCGGTCGTTCCGTTTGTGGATTTGTTTCGTGCTCCTTTGACTCAAGGCGTCTTGCCAAACTCTACAACGGTTATGGTTTGCATGGCTCTGGCAGCGTGCAGTCTTTCTCTCGGGTTTATATTTTTTCTCCTTAAAGAGAAGAAAATTATCTTTAGGCTGTAAATAATATGTCTAATATCTCCATTGTCGATTTATCAGTTAAGTTTCGTATTTATCACGATTCGACACCCTCGTTTAAAGATTATTTTACCGGCATATTCAAAAAAAAGAGCAAGTCAGCGTGCTCGGATTTTCTGGCGGTCAATAATGTTTCCTTCAATTTGAATGCGGGTGACCGCGTCGGCATTGTAGGTCACAATGGCGCGGGTAAGAGTACGTTGTTGAAAGCATTGTGCCGGATTTATGAACCTTCACAAGGTACGATAAAAGTATCAGGACGTATCGCGCCGTTGTTGGAGATTGGTGCCGGCTTCCACCCGGAATTTACCGGGCGAGAAAACATCTATTTGAATGGTTCGATTCTGGGGTATACAAAAAGCCAGCTGGCTGAGATTGAACCAGAAGTTATCGCGTTCGCTGAACTTGAAGAGTTTATTGATACTCCGGTCAAGTACTACTCTACAGGTATGTATATGCGCCTGGCATTTTCGCTGGCGACAGCTGTACACCCCGAAGTACTGGTGCTTGACGAGATTTTTGCTGGTGGCGATGCGGCCTTTATGGAGAAGGCCAAGGCGAGAATGCACTCAATGATTGCTAAGGCAGACATTATGATTATGGTTTCTCACGATCATAACCTAGTTCAATCTTTGTGTAATCGCGTCATCTGGATGGATCATGGAAAGATGATCACTGATGGCGCGCCTGCTGAAGTAATAGAAATGTACCTCAAGGGAGCACCAACTCATGGATGAATTAAGTAGTGATCAGTTAAAGAAGCAGTTGGCGCTACTTGAGGCAAAAGTAGAGAAGCACGAAGAGCAACTGCGCTCGCTAAGCATATTGCTTAACGCGCAAGGTCGTATCTTTGAGGTTTCAAGATGGACGCCGACACAAAGTGTGGCCGAGAAAAAAATTGAGGCAGTTGAAGCAACAGTTCAACGGGTTGAGTTCAACACTGACCATTCTCATAACAGAGTTGAAAGATTAAGAGGCACGACAGTCGGCAAGTTTTATCTAAAGTACCTTAAACAAAATGCACTCATTCGTTGGTCTTTTTTGTGGCTTTGGCGAAACGGTTACCCAATTGTTGCGAATATTCGTGCTCATTTGTCGGGTAGCAAAAATCAAAGATGGCGTGAACTCACAAGTCATAAAAATTATGTGGCATCGAATGCTTTGAGTTTGCAGGTGCTTATTACGGAAGAACCGGTCGAGACGCCCGCGCCACGAGTGCTTTCCGCGGATGACCAACACTATTTAACCTCGCCGCATACATCGTACGTATACCCGGAAATTTATGTTTTTTCCGTGAATAATGCAATAGCGTACGGCGGGTCAAACCTTGTGTTGGTCGACAACAAAATACTACATCACGATCTTTATGATTTTACTCGAGATTACACAAGTGAAGAACTGCACGGTCGGTTAATTTTTGATCGCACGCTAAGCAAAGGGCGCTGGATGTCACACGATGCTGCACCGGAAGTCATCCCGGTTGCTGCTTCATTTCTTGATTCCTGTGCATTCAACTACGCGCACTGGATTACCGAAGTATTGCCCCGAGTCGCCATTTTTTGTGCAAATGAGGCTTATAAGGATATTCCGATTCTTATAAATGACGGGTTGCATCGGAATTTAATGGAGTCGCTAAGAGTTATCACGGGTAGCGATCGTAAAATTATTGCACTACCAACAGGTAAAGCTGCTGCTGTTGCTCATTTATATATCACCTCCGTTGCGGGTTACGTGCCATTCGAACGTCGTAACTCAACATTGGATGGGCACTCGCACGGCCTATTCAGTCCTACTGCGTTTGATTTGCTCAAGGCGAATGCAGAAAGTCAGGCTGTTAAATTAAATGGTAACTGGCCAGAAAAAATTATTATCAGAAGGAGAACGGGAGCCCGATTGGTCAGCAATTTTGCAGATCTGGAGTCGGCGCTTGTTCCAAAAGGCTTTAAAGTTGTTGAAGTGGAAAGCCTTACCTTTATTGAGCAGGTGGCACTGTTTAGTCGTGCAAAAATAATTATTGGCTCGTCAGGTGCTGCGTTAGCAAGCCTAGTGTTTGCGCCAAAAGACGCAAAAATATTCATTCTGATAAGCAAGTTTCCGGACACCAGCTATTGGTATTGGCAAAATATGGCTTGCTCCTCCGGGAAGCAGATAAACTACGTATTGGGCACAGCCGATTCGCCTGCAAAGGGAATCCATGCTGATTTTAGTATTGATTTGAAAAACTTTTTAAGTTTGCTTGAAGCGGATATTCCTGCGTGAATATTGCGGCCCGAAAAGAGGAGGCGCTGGAAATGAATTTGGATAAGTGTGAAATATTGACCTTGCCAAGAATTAATGATCCTCGTGGGAATCTCACTTATGTCGAGGCGGGTCGCCATATTCCGTTTGATATAAAAAGAGTTTACTATCTTTATGATGTTCCAGGCGGCGCAGAGCGGGGTGGTCACGCTCACAAAGCGTTGCATCAGTTGATTATTGCCATGTCAGGCTCTTTTGATATTCATATAGATGATGGGTTTGGCAAGAAAACGATTCATATGAATCGTAGCTACTCAGGTCTGTATATTTGTCCGATGATCTGGCGAGAGATTGATAACTTTTCCTCGGGTGCGGTATGTATGGTTTTAGCATCGGATTTTTACGATGAAGAAGACTATTATCGGGTTTATGACAAGTTCATCGCCGCCGCCAATTCAAGCCTCGCCATTAGTTGACGTGAATATGACTAAGCCCTGGTCGCAGGGCTTAGTTTTCTTTATAAGTCTTTACTTTTCCTCCCCGTTTCGCCATCGCAGTCTCAATTATCAGCACCGCCTCGCCCAAAAAATTACAGCTTCTATGGCGGCTTGTCGCGTGCCTATCTCATCGCGCTGAACCAGACCCGCATTGGTTGGCGAACACTTAACCTCTCGGGCCGCTGCCGATCAGGTACAGTATATACCGCGTAACGGGGGCGCTATTAACGGCTGATAGATAACCGGTATTAAGACTTTCTGGTGTTTTTAACAGTGGCCCGCTACAATAATTTCGGTGCAGCCGTTCTGTGGTGCTGCTCAAACGATGATATGGTGTATCTGATGATTCAATAGGTCAGATAACCAACTAACGAGCAGTGAGTATTGGTGGATTAAATTAAAATCAATTTTGCACTGATGGAGAAGCGCGTAGTGAATTTAGAGCATTCCACAATAGGCCTCAGATTTGTCGAGGTGACGGACGCAGAATTCATCCTGAGTCTGCGTTTGGATGATAGATACAATAAGTTTTTGTCAGGGGTTTCTCCAGATCTCGAATCGCAAAAAGCCTGGATTGCCAAGTATAAAACTGATGAGGCTGACAAAAAGCAGTTTTATTTTATTGTACAAAGGCTTGACGGCACGCCTTGTGGAACTGTTCGAGTATACGATATTCGCTCTGATTCGTTCTGTTGGGGAAGCTGGATTCTCAATGAAAATAAAACCCGATTCGCGGCAATCGAAAGTGCGTTTTTAGTCTATAAATTTGGTTTCGAGCAACTAGGGTTCAAAAAATGCCATTTCGATGTAATGAAAGGCAACGATAGAGTAATTTCCTTTCATAAGAAAATGGGCGCTGTTCAGGTTGGTGAAGATGATGCCAATTACTATTATGAAATTAC
The DNA here is from genome assembly GCF_044743485.1 of Pseudomonas sp. NPDC087614. Taxonomy (NCBI): domain Bacteria; kingdom Pseudomonadati; phylum Pseudomonadota; class Gammaproteobacteria; order Pseudomonadales; family Pseudomonadaceae; genus Pseudomonas; species Pseudomonas sp. NPDC087614. Next base: position 9,376 of record NZ_JBIUWN010000101.1, read on the forward strand.
AAATGATGCAGTTAAGCATTCAGAGCAGAAACTTTCGGTGATTTTTAAATGACAACTATTCCATTTCTTGATTTGGCTTCTGTAAACAGGACGTTACGTAGTGAATTGATTGAAGCTACGACTCGGGTAATTGATTCCGGGTGGTACATCGGCGGGCAAGAACTGGAAAAGTTTGAGGCAAGCTTTGCTAGTTACTGCGAAGTTAATCATTGCATTGGTGTTGCTAACGGGCTTGATGCCCTCATCCTGACGTTGCGCGCGTGGAAAGAACTCGGCAAGTTAAAAGATGGTGACGAAGTTATCGTGCCAGCCAACACGTACATTGCAAGTGTGCTAGCTATCACTGAAAATAAGCTAACGCCTGTGTTTGTTGAGCCGGACAGTAAAACGTTCAACCTTTGCCCAAAAAATGTTAAAGCGTCGCTGACCGACAAAACACGCGTGATCATGTGCGTTCACTTGTATGGTCAACTCGCAGATATGCCAAATCTGATGGCCATTGCGAAGGAACATGATCTGCTGGTTCTGGAGGATTCTGCCCAATCTCATGGCGCCAGTATCGATGGCAAACGTGCCGGTAACTGGGGTGATGCCTCAGGGTTCAGTTTCTACCCTGGTAAGAACCTCGGAGCATTGGGTGATGCCGGGGCTATCACGACAAATGACTCTGAATTAAATGATACCCTTCGAGCTATTCGTAACTATGGCTCCCATGAGAAATATAAAAGTTTGTATCAGGGCGTTAACAGCCGACTGGACGAAATCCAGGCTGCAATGCTCAGTGTAAAGTTAAGATATCTTGATCAGACGGTTGCTCATCGTAGAGAGATTGCTCGTATTTACACGAGTGGAATTAATAATAACTTGATCTCCTTGCCGGTCAGTAAAGATTTAGATGTGATTAGTATGCATCAACACGTCTGGCACTTGTATGTTGTTAGAGTTGAGCATCGTGAACAACTACAAGCTCACCTGTCGAAATTGGGTATTCAAACACTGATTCACTACCCGATCCCGCCACATAAACAAGAAGCCTATTCGCAATTCAATGCGCTGGATTTACCGGTTACTGAACAAATTCACAATGAAGTTCTTAGCTTGCCAATGGGGCCTACCCTGAGCCCGGAGCAAGCTGAGGAAATAGTAATCGCCTGTAATTCATTTAAGCTGGCGAACTAATCAATGCTCCTAGGCCTGCCAGTCTAGGTAAAGACTGGCAGGCTGCATAGAACATATTTGGCGTTTGTGCTTTCTTGGGAGAATATAATGTACTCCAGCAGTGCCGGACCGCTTGTTAGCATTTGCATTCCCGTGTTTAATCACTCGGATTACGTAGCGGAGTGCATCGAAAGTGTGATTGCTCAGTCCTATCAGAATATTGAACTTATCATTATTGATGATGGCTCAACTGATTTGTCCTATGCGATAGTCGAGCGTTATATCGATGCTTGTAAAGCACGTTTTCACCGATTCAAGGTCATCTCTCGCCCAAATGCCGGGGTGTCCGAGACGCTGAATGAGGGCTTGCGATGGGCCAACGGCAAATACTTTTGTGGCCTGGCCTCTGATGATGTGATTTTCGCCAATAAAACCAGTTTCCTTGTTGAATATCTGGAAAGTAATCCCGATACCGTTGCCGCGTTTGGTTCTGTTTATATAATTGATGAGAACTCCAAAAAAATAGGTCAGCGGACGGCCAATGCAATCTATAGTTTTAAAGATATATTTTTACTTCGGGCCGAGCTTCCGGCTCCTGCAGCGTTAATTAGACTCAGTGAATTGAATAGTGTCGGAGGATTTGACAAGAATACCAAGGTCGAAGATTGGGATATGTGGTTGAAACTTTCAATAGGAAGGCGTACTGCTATTGCTGTAGTTTCTGATTTGTTGGCGGGTTATCGCGTCCATTCGTCCAATACATGGAAGCAGCTTGATGTCATGCATGCAGCAAAAGTAAAAATTGTCGAGCGATATTCAGAACATGAATATTATGCTCAAGCGCGTGCTGTTGTTGAGTGTGCACGATTCAGGGATTTATCAATCGCCAGGAAGAAAGAGTCGTTGCAGGTTTTTTTTAATATTGCTCGAATTCCTCAGGTTTATAAGGAACTCCGTTTTTATCAGGGTTTATGTTATCTTTTTTTTCGGTGGTAGTGATACCGGTTGTGCCTTTTTATATGGATGGGATTATAGTGCACTGCGTTTTTATTAAAGGAGGAGTATGAAGTTCTTTCTTACTGGAGGCAGTGGTTTCATTGGCAGAGCATTGTGCCGCGCTCTAGTAGCTCGCGGAGATGAAGTGGTTATTTTAAGCCGAAAAACGTGGCTGTCTGTTCCTGGGGTTGAGGTGATCCTCGGTGATGTTTCTGATTTGGGGGGCGAGTTATCTTCCCGGCTCCATGATGTTGATGTGGTTATTAACTGCATGGGAGAAGTCGGAGCAGAAACTAAGATGTACGAGTTGCATGTTAACGGCACCAGAAGACTAATCGGTAGTTTTTTGAGTCATTCGAAGAAAACAAAAAAACCGATACACTTTGTGCAGCTTAGTAGTGTCGGTGCCTATGGCATGGCCTCGAGATCAAACGGGCGCAGACTAACGGTTGACGAGCAATCCGTTCCTTACCCTGTAGGCCAGTACGAAGTCTCCAAAACTGTCGCAGATGAAATGGTTGTTAGCTACTGCACAGAAAATCCGGCAATGACCTATACAATTGTTCGTCCAACAAATGTTGTTGGGCAGGATATGTCTAATCGGTCATTTCACCAGTTGGCCAATATGGTGCGCAGAGGTGTATTTTTTTACATCGGTAACACTGCAGCCGTCGCGAATTATGTACATGTGGAAGACGTCGTTCGCGCACTTGTGCTTTGTGCAACAGACGGGCGTGCTAAAAATAAGACATACATCGTCTCTAATGACTGCATGTTACGTAAAGTCATTATCGCAATGGCTAAGCGTTATCAGGTTAGATATCCTCGTCTAGTAATTCCCGCGTGGTTGGCTCGTTTGTCGGTTGCTTTGTTTTCGTCAATACCAAAGTTTCCACTAACCACCGGGAGGGTTGATGCTTTGGTTTCAAAAGTGAGCTATTCGAATGAACTGATTAAGGCAGAGCTAGGCTTTACCGCAATTTTTGATATTCCAGATTCTGTTCCTTCCATTCTGAAGGGTAAACAATGATGGAAAGAAAAAAAATTTGTATAGTTTCGACTGTGCCTGTTGTCCTAAATGTTTTTATGCGTTCGCATATTTTAAAGCTTTCGAGTTTTTTTGATATTACGTTAGTGACATCTGGTTCTATATGTGGTGTTGATAAATTGCTGTCTACCCATGTTGATTTTGTGCGTTTGGATATCGAGAGGAAAATTTCGATAGGAAAGGATTTTCGAGCCCTCTTGTTATTGTCTAAACATTTAAGAATATCTAGGTATGATTGTGTATTTTCTCTTATGCCGAAGTCGGGCTTGGTAGGAATGTTGGCCGGGTTTATAGCAAGGACTCCCGTGAGGGTACACATCTTTACTGGGCAAGTTTGGGCAACCAAGTCTGGGCTGTTCCGCGCTCTCTTATCGATGCTGGATAGGCTTTTGGCATTGTGCGCGACTCATCTTCTGGCTGATAGTTACTCGCAAAAGTGCTTCTTGGAAGATAATCGAGTTGCACCGGTTGGCAAGATTAAAGTTTTGGGCAATGGCTCCATTAGCGGTGTCGATACCAACAGGTTTTCTGCAAATCCGGTAATCAGACGCATGATCAGGGAGACGATAGGTATTAAGGAAACCGATGTTGTTTTCCTTTTTCTGGGGCGTGCTTCCCGGGCAAAGGGCGTCGTTGATCTTGCATGTGCTTTCAGCAAACTGTCAGAGCAATTTGAAAATGTGCACCTGCTTTTAGTCGGTCCCGACGATGACGGTGTTGATGAGGAGTTAGACTCCATTCTTTTGGGTAAAGAAGGGCGCTATCATCGTATAGGGTTTACCGACGTCCCGGAAGAATGGATGGCTGCTGCTGATATTTTTTGTCTACCAAGCTATCGTGAGGGTTTTGGAACTGCTGTTGTCGAGGCGGCGAGTGTCGGGTTACCTGCGATAGTTTCAAGAATTTATGGACTAACTGACGCAGTTGATGAGGGAAAAACTGGAGTTTTCCATCCGTCAGGCGACAGAGATGAAATATTTAATTGTATGAAGAAACTCTACGAGGATCCGCTATTCAGAAGCCACATGTCAGAGCAGGCTCATCAGCGCGCGGCGAATTTTTTTTCGCAAGACTACGTAACCGCTGAAATGGTGTTGTATTTTAATGCAGTTATGAAGTGATCGCGTTTTTATATAACTTGGAAGAGTGTCAGTGAATATATTAATGACGGGTGCAACAGGTTTTGTCGGTCGCGCGCTGTTACATAAGCTATGCGAAGTGCCCGACGACAACGTCGTAGCACTGTCGCGGCGAACTATTGAAGATGCTCCCACTAATTCAAAGTTCGTGATTTCAGAGGGTTTTTCTGTTCCCGAAGCGAATCTGTCATTATTGAAAGATATAGATGTGGTGGTTCATTGTGGTGCGCGGGCACATCAAATGCATGATGATCCTCATACATGTTTAGAAGAATATCGTCGAGTCAACGTACTTCAGACGGCCAAACTGGCAAAGCAGGCGGTTGAAGCAAATGTTAAGCGATTTATCTACATTAGTTCTATTAAAGTTGCTGGAGAGTTGACTGAGAAGGGCAGGGTGTTTAACGCAGAGGATACCCCTGAACCCGTTGATCCTTATGGAGTGTCGAAAATGGAGGCTGAGCGTGAGTTACAACGCCTTGCGGCCGCGTCTCAGATGGAGTTGGTGATAATAAGGCCTGTGTTGGTTTATGGTCCCGGCGTGAAGGCCAATTTTCTAACACTAATCAGTTTGATCAACAGGAGGGTTCCGCTACCCTTTGCCAGAGTCCGTAACAAACGTAGCTTTGTTTATCTGGGCAATTTGGTCGAGTTTATCAAGTTGTGTTTGGTGCACCCTGCTGCCGCAAATAACGTATTTTTGATAAGCGACGGGGAAGACCTTTCAACGCCTGGTCTGGTTTCAAAAATATCTGCAGCCTTAGGTCGATCAACCTTTTTGATACCTATGCCCGTTCGATTGATGAGTTTATGCGCGATCATTTTTGGCAGGCGTGCTATCACAATTCGCCTCTTTTCATCCTTGCAGGTTGATGTCAGTAAAAATTCGGTGCTATTGAACTGGGAACCACCTTATAGCGTGGATCAGGGCATAGAAAATACTGTAAAAGCTTATATTGAGAATTCCAAAGCATGATCTATTATCTCTTCGTGGCTTTTGTTGTTCTGCTTTCCCTTGCGCTGACTTACGGATTACGCCGTTATGCGATAGCACGTAAGCTTATAGATGTTCCTAATTCAAGAAGTTCTCACGCGGTTCCTACACCGAGAGGGGGGGGCGTAGCGATTGTTTTTTCTTTTTTGCTGGCAAACGTGCTGTTGCTAGCGGTTGGCATGATTTCGCCACCATTTTTCATCGCAGTTTTTTTTCCAGGGGTACTGGTTGCAACATTAGGCTTTGTTGATGATCACGGTCATGTCTCTGCGAGTTGGCGGTTGCTCGGTCACTTCGCTGCGGCACTGGGTGTTTTATTCTGTTTTGGTAGTGGTCCCTCTATTTCCATCGCGGGTTTTGTAATTGGCTCCTGGTACGCCTGTGGTGTTTTTGCGGTTTTTTATTTGGTCTGGATGATCAACTTATATAACTTCATGGACGGCATAGATGGTTTGGCGAGTGTGGAGGCGCTGACAGCAACGCTTTCTGCTGCCTTTCTATATTGGTTGATGGGGCTGGATGATCTGATTTGGGCACCATTGGTCATGGCTGCTTCGGTGTCAGGTTTTCTGTTTTTCAATTTCCCCCCTGCGCGAATATTCATGGGTGATGCAGGCAGCGGGTTTATTGGGCTGATGCTGGGGGTTTTGTCAGTAAGCGGGGCAATGGCAGCCCCCCAGTTTCTGTGGGGTTGGATGATACTGCTGGGGGTCTTCATTGTTGATGCGACTTACACATTGGGCCGGCGCTTGCTACGTGGGGAAAAAATCTATGAAGCCCATCGAAGCCATGCCTATCAATCCGCATCGAGGAAGCATGGTAGTCACTTAATCGTCACGATGACTGTTGGGTTAATCAATCTATGTTGGCTTTTACCCATTGCGGCGCTGGTGGTGTGTTTGAAGCTTGAGGGGGTAGTGGGACTGGTGATCGCCTATTTGCCGTTGTTAGTTCTCGCGCACAGCTATAGTGCCGGAATGCCGGAGCAAGCTTGAGATCTTGAATCAGGGTATACGATCCATAAACCCCACCTACCCAGTGGTGGAGCAACGGTCTACCGAGGCATCTGCGGCGAGCAGTTCCACGGCAGTAATGCTTCGTATTCTTCGACCGACGAGGCATGCGGCAACCGCTCCAGTACTTGGTGCAGACACGTATAGGGCTCTTGGCCGTTGACCTTGGCGGCCCCCGGCCCCCGGTCCCCGGTGTCAGGATAGTTGTCGCCTCTCCGAATTTTCCTGAAAAAGCAAATCGGGGGCGGAAAGAGACTGTTCGTGCCGTACTATTCACCTGAACGCAAAGCCGCATTGCTCAAGATGTTGCGTAACCGCTCCATGAACTACACATTCAAAGCACTCCCCTGACGCCGGATGCTGTGCTCCCGTTTTTCTCCGGAGCCAGCCCCGCCATGATGCGACCCGACGCCAAAGTCGAAAAAGTGTACCTCTACCCCAAACCCGTGGACTTGCGAAAATCCATCGACGGCCTCGCCGCTCTGGTCGAACGTAACCGATCCATAAACCCCACCTACCGCAGGATGAGGCTTTGATTTACCGTGGCATCTCCGGTGAGCAGTTCCACGGAAGCAAGGCCTCATAGT
>NZ_JBIUWN010000102.1:0-16295 GCF_044743485.1 Pseudomonas sp. NPDC087614
AAACACCTGGGGCTGCTCCCCCCCCCCCACGCAACTTCTGAAAGTAGGTGCGCCACTCTTCTGGCACAGCGTTAGGGTCGTGCAGGTAGAGCTCATAAAGCTCTTCCACATAGGCAGCGTTTCCACCTGAAAGGTAGGCGCTGTTCCACATGCGCTGCATCACGCTTTCTTGCATGCTTGGTCACCCTCGGTTAGGGGAACACCATCGGCGCCAATACCGAGCAAACTTGCAGAAGTCCGAATGCAGCGACCAAAACAAGCCACTTAGGATCACGCTGATAGTCCGGGTACCAGCCCGGATGCCCCTGCTTGTCTCATTTCTTCAAAATAAGAGCCGCAGCTTATGGCTGCTGCTCTGGTTATAGCCATGACGCGGGTTGAAGCCCGCGCCACAGCCTCTACGGTGCAGCGGTTACAGCAGCTGAATCACACGCCGCTCGAAAGCAGCATGTTACGGATGTGACCGATGGCCTTAGTCGGGTTCAGGCCTTTGGGACATACGTTGACGCAGTTCATGATGCCCCGGCAGCGGAATACGCTGAACGGGTCATCGAGCGAAGCCAGACGTTCGCTGGTCTTGGTGTCACGGCTGTCTGCCAGGAAGCGGTAGGCTTGCAGCAGAGCAGCAGGACCCAGGAACTTGTCCGGATTCCACCAGAAGGACGGGCAAGAGGTCGAGCAGCAAGCACACAGGATGCACTCGTACAGACCGTCGAGCTTTTCACGCTCTTCTGGCGACTGCAGACGCTCGATGGCCGGAGCCGGCGTGTCGTTCTGCAGGTAAGGCTTCACCTTCTCGTATTGCTTGTAGAAGATGCTCATATCGACGACCAAGTCACGGATAACCGGCAAACCTGGCAACGGACGAACAATCAACTTGTTACCTTTCACAACGGCAGACAGCGGCGTGATGCACGCCAGACCGTTTTTGCCGTTGATGTTCATGCCATCGGAGCCACAGACACCTTCACGGCAGGAGCGACGATAGGAGAAGCCCTCGTCCTGCTCTTTGATCAGGGCCAGCACGTCCAGCACCATCAGGTCTTTACCACCGGTATCGACCAGTAATTCCTGCATGAACGCCGCAGCGACCTGATCAGGGTTGTAGCGATAAACACTGACTTGCAACATGGCGGCCACCCTTAATAAGTCCGGACTTTAGGTTCGAAAGTCGGAACAGTCTTCGGCGAGAAGTTAACAGCACGCTTGGTGACGCGCTTGTCACCCGGGAAGTACAGGGTGTGGCACAGCCAGTTTTCGTCGTCACGATCTTCGAAGTCTTCACGGGCGTGCGCGCCGCGTGACTCTTTACGAACTTCGGCAGCGATGGCAGTCGCCTCAGCCACTTCCAGCAGGTTTTGCAGTTCCAGCGCTTCGATACGCGCAGTGTTGAACGCCTGCGACTTATCGTTGATCTTCACGTTAGCGATACGCTTACGCAGGTCGGCCAGTTGCGCGATGCCTTTCTGCATGTATTCGCCAGTACGGAACACACCGAAGTAGTTCTGCATGCAGCTTTGCAGCTCGCGACGCAGGGTTGCCACGTCTTCGCCATCAGTACGGTTGTTCAGTGAATTCAGGCGCGACAGGGCCGCTTCGATATCGGCTTCGGTAGCGTCGTCGTATTCGATGCCATCGGTCAGTGCCTTCTCGAGGTGCAGGCCGGCAGCGCGACCGAATACCACCAGATCGAGCAACGAGTTGCCGCCCAGACGGTTGGCACCATGAACCGATACGCAAGCCACTTCACCGACCGCGAACAGACCAGGAATGACCTGATCCACGCCTTCGTCGTTCTGGGTGATCGCCTGGCCATGAATGTTGGTGGGAACGCCGCCCATCATATAGTGGCAAGTTGGTACAACCGGAACGGGAGCAACAACCGGATCAACGTGCGCAAAAGTCTTCGACAACTCGCAAATGCCTGGCAGACGGCTGTGCAGCACTTCCTCGCCCAAGTGGTCGAGTTTGAGCATTACGTGGTCGCCATTCGGACCGCAACCGTTGCCGGCGATGATTTCTTTAACCATCGAGCGAGCAACCACGTCACGACCGGCAAGGTCTTTGGCGTTCGGAGCATAACGCTCCATGAAACGCTCGCCGTGCTTGTTGATCAGGTAACCACCTTCACCACGGCAACCTTCTGTAACCAGTACACCGGCACCGGCGATACCGGTCGGGTGGAACTGCCACATTTCGATATCTTGCACAGGTACACCAGCACGCAGAGCCATGCCGACGCCGTCACCGGTGTTGATCAGGGCGTTGGTGGTGGAAGCGTAGATACGGCCTGCACCGCCGGTCGCCAACACGGTGGCTTTGGCGCGAATATAGGAGGTTTCGCCAGTTTCGATGCAGATTGCGATCACACCGACGAAATCGCCTTCCTGGTTTTTCACCAGATCGACAGCGTAGTACTCGTTCAGGAACGTGGTACCGGCTTTCAGGTTGCCCTGATAAAGGGTGTGCAGCAGCGCGTGGCCAGTACGGTCGGAGGCTGCGCAAGTCCGTGCAGCCTGACCGCCCTTGCCGTAGTCCTTGGACTGACCGCCGAACGGACGCTGATAGATACGGCCTTGTTCGGTACGCGAGAACGGCAGACCCATGTGGTCCAGTTCGAAAACCGCGGCCGGGCCTTCCTGACACATGTATTCGATAGCGTCCTGGTCACCGATGTAGTCGGAGCCCTTGACGGTATCGTACATGTGCCAGCGCCAGTCATCGTTCGGGTCGGCGGACGCGATCGCGCAGGTGATGCCGCCTTGGGCGGATACAGTGTGCGAACGGGTCGGGAACACCTTGGTGATCACGGCAGTCTTGTGACCACCTTGCGCCAGTTGCAGCGCTGCGCGCATGCCGGCACCGCCACCACCAATAATGATGGCGTCGAAAGAAATCGTTGGAATGTTAGCCATGAATCAGATACCCCAGAGAATCTGCTCACCCCAGACGAAGTAGGCGAACATTGCAACGCCGCATACTGCCTGGAAAAGGAAACGTACTGCAGTCGCGGACTTGCCCAGCGCCATCGGCGTCAGGTAGTCGGTCGCGATGGTCCACATGCCGACCCAGGCGTGAGCGCCCAGAGCCACCAGTGCCAGCAGACTGAAGATACGCATCCCGTTGTGGCTGAACAGGCCGTGCCATTGGTCAAAGCCAATGCCCGGATTCACTGCGAGATAGCCGATCAGGAAAATGAAATAAGCCGCGAGAACAACCGCAGACACACGTTGCGCCATCCAGTCATAGAGGCCCGAACGCGAAAGGTTCGTAACGCTGGTTACCATATCCAAACTCCTGCCAGAACGATCAACACCACGGAAACCGCGATGATAATTTTCGAGCCCAGGCGGCCGCCTTCCAGCGTCTCACCGATGCCCATATCCATAATCAAGTGGCGCACACCGGCTACCAGGTGATACAGAAGAGCGGAGAGCAGACCCCATGCTACGAACTTGGCCAGCGGACTGGTCAAGCATGCCTTCACCTCGGCGAAACCTTCCTCGGAACCCAGGGATTTGCCCAATGCATAAAGCATGAAGCCCAGGCCCAGGAAGAGAATGATGCCGGAAACACGGTGAAGAAACGACGTAACGCCGGTGATGGGGAGTTTGATGGTCCTTAGGTCTAGGTTTACAGGTCGTTGGCTTTTCACGGCTTTTTTTCACACTGAAGAGCCCCTAACAATCAGGGCAAAGTTGTTGGGGAGTGCACTGGTCAGGTAACCACCACCCAGGGATGCGACCCCCAATAAAGCAGGCCCAAAAGCCCTTGGCGGTCGGTGGCCGAGTATAGACAGTTAGGCTACTAATGACAACGCAATCACCTACCCCCAATAGCTGATTGCACAAGTTGCATAAAAGGCGTAAATGGCAGTCAATTTCGAGGAAAAAGTGCACTTAAAGCCTTCTGGAGCAAGACTTTAGGCAAATTGACATTCAAATTTATCTCACTATAGTGGTGCGGGCCCTGCGTGGGGGGTCTGTCTGATGGTTCAAGCATAAATAGGAGGCCACATGGCTGACAAAAAAGCGCAGTTGATCATCGAGGGCGCAGCCCCCGTCGAGCTGCCCATTTTAACCGGCACCGTTGGTCCCGATGTTATTGATGTTCGGGGCCTTACGGCCACGGGCCGCTTCACTTTCGACCCGGGTTTCATGTCGACCGCTTCGTGCGAATCGAAGATTACCTATATCGACGGCGACAACGGCATTCTGTTGCACCGCGGCTACCCGATCGAACAGCTGGCTGCAAAGTCGGACTACCTCGAAACCTGCTATCTGCTGCTCAACGGCGAACTGCCGACGACAGAACAGAAAGCCCAGTTCGTCAGCACCGTGAAAAACCACACCATGGTTCACGAGCAGCTGAAAACCTTCTTCAACGGCTTCCGTCGCGACGCCCACCCGATGGCCGTCATGTGCGGTGTAGTCGGCGCCCTCTCGGCCTTCTACCACGACTCCCTGGACATCAATAACCCGCAGCATCGCGAAATTTCCGCGATCCGTCTGGTTGCCAAGATGCCGACCCTGGCAGCGATGGTTTACAAGTACTCCATGGGCCAACCCATGATGTACCCGCGCAACGACCTGACGTACGCGGAAAACTTCCTGCACATGATGTTCAACACCCCGTGCGAGATCAAACCGATCAGCCCGGTACTCGCCAACGCCATGGACAAGATCTTCATCCTCCATGCCGACCACGAGCAGAACGCATCGACGTCCACCGTACGCCTGGCAGGCTCTTCGGGTGCCAACCCGTTCGCCTGTATCGCCGCCGGTATCGCCGCACTGTGGGGCCCTGCTCACGGCGGTGCGAACGAAGCCGTTCTGACCATGCTTGACGAGATTGGCGATGTTTCCAACATCGACAAATTCATCGCCAAGGCCAAGGACAAGAACGATCCGTTCAAACTGATGGGCTTCGGTCACCGGGTTTACAAAAACCGCGACCCACGCGCAACAGTCATGAAGCAGACCTGCGACGAAGTGCTGAAAGAACTGGGCATCACCAACGATCCGCAACTCGAACTGGCCATGCGCCTGGAAGAGATCGCCCTGACCGATCCATACTTCATCGAACGCTCTCTGTACCCGAACGTCGACTTCTACTCGGGGATCATCCTCAAGGCGATCGGCATTCCGACCAGCATGTTCACCGTGATCTTCGCTTTGGCGCGGACTGTCGGCTGGATCTCCCACTGGAAAGAAATGCTCTCCAGCCCGTACAAGATCGGCCGTCCGCGCCAGCTGTACACCGGCTACGAGTCGCGTGACATCACCAAGCTGGAAGACCGCAAATAAGACTTGTCTTGCGATAACGTCTTGAAGTTGCACCGGGAACGGCCTCTTATATAGAGGCCGTTTTTGTCTGTCTGGGGTTTTTGGGGGGGGGCATATCCGTTACCGCAGCAACGGATATAAACACACCATCAACAGACAACACGCCCACAAAAAATGCCCCGATCTCTCAACCGGGGCATTCAGCACAACCTATACAACCATCAAGCGATCAGTGCGAAACCGCCCCACTCGCCCCCAACCCCGTCTGCGAACGCACAAACTGCGGGAAGAACAGCGCCCGCTCGTTATCCGCCGCCGCCGACTTGTCGGTGATCGAGAAGAACCAGATCCCGACAAAAGCAATGACCATCGAGAACAGCGCCGGGTACTCGTACGGGAAGATCGCCTTCTCGTGATGCAGGATTTGCACCCAGATGGTCGGGCCAAGCACCATCAGGCCTACCGCACTCAACAGCCCCAGCCAGCCGCCGATCATCGCGCCGCGAGTGGTCAGTTTCTTCCAGTACATCGAAAGCAGCAGGACCGGGAAGTTACAGCTCGCCGCGATGGAGAACGCCAGGCCAACCATGAACGCGATGTTCTGGCTTTCGAACAGGATGCCCAGGCCGATGGCCAGAACACCCAGTGCGATGGTGGTGATCTTCGAAACGCGGATCTCGTCCTTATCGTTAGCCTTGCCCTTCTTGATCACGCTGGCATACAGGTCATGCGACACCGCCGAAGCACCGGCCAGGGTCAGACCCGCCACAACCGCCAGAATGGTCGCAAACGCCACGGCCGAGATGAAGCCAAGGAAAACACTGCCACCCACCGCGTTAGCCAGGTGCACCGCCGCCATGTTGTTGCCGCCGAGCAAAGCGCCCGCCGCATCTTTGAACGCAGGGTTGGTGCTGACCAGCAGAATCGCGCCGAAGCCGATGATGAAGGTCAGGATGTAGAAGTAACCAATGAAACCGGTCGCATACAGCACGCTCTTACGCGCTTCCTTAGCGTCACTCACGGTGAAGAAACGCATCAGGATATGCGGCAGGCCTGCGGTACCGAACATCAGCGCCAAAGCGAGAGAAAACGCCGAGACCGGATCTTTCACCAGGCCGCCAGGGCTCATGATCGCTTCACCTTTGGGGTGAACCTTGATTGCCTCGGAGAACAGCATGTTGAAGTCGAAGTTGACGTGCTTCATGACCATCAACGCCATGAAAGTAGCACCGGACAGCAACAGCACAGCCTTGATGATCTGCACCCAAGTGGTCGCCAGCATGCCGCCGAACAGCACATACATGCACATCAGGATACCGACCAGAATCACCGCAACGTAGTAATCGAGACCGAACAGCAACTGGATCAGCTTGCCGGCACCGACCATTTGCGCGATCAGGTAGAACGCCACCACCACCAGCGAACCGCAGGCAGACAGGGTGCGGATCTGGGTTTGCCCGAGGCGATAGGACGCCACATCGGCAAAGGTGTACTTACCCAGGTTACGCAGACGCTCGGCGATCAGGAACAGAATGATCGGCCAGCCCACCAGGAAGCCGATCGAGTAGATCAACCCATCGTAGCCGGAGGCAAACACCAGCGCGGAAATCCCCAGGAAAGACGCGGCCGACATGTAGTCACCGGCAATCGCGAGACCGTTCTGGAAACCGGTGATCTTGCCACCCGCCGCGTAGTAGTCGGCCGCCGAATTGTTGCGCTTGGACGCCCAGTAGGTGATGCACAGGGTCGCGCCGACGAACACCACGAACATGGCGATCGCGGAAACGTTGAGCGGTTGTTTGTGGACTTCGCCGGTCAAGGCTTCTGCGGCCCAGACTGCCGGAGCGAACGCTGCGATGCTCAAAAGAGCCAGTAGACGCCGGATCATTGCTGAGCCTCCTTGAGAATCGCATTGTTCAGGTCGTCAAACTCGCCATTGGCGCGGCGCACGTAGATAGCGGTCAGGACGAAAGCCGAGACAATCAGCCCGACACCGATCGGGATGCCCCAGGTGATCGAAGATTCAGGACTGAGCTTCGCCCCGAGCACTTGTGGCGCATAGGCGATCAGAAGAATGAATCCCGAGTAGAGCCCGAGCATGATCGCCGAGAGTATCCAGGCGAACTTTTCCCTTTTCTGCACCAGCTCCTTGAAGCGCGGGCTGTTTTGAATCGAGAGGTAAATGCTGTCGTTCATTGTTTTTATCCTCGCAGCACAGATTATTGTTGGAACAATACTCACTGTATGCGGCTGCGAGCCAGGTTCCAGACGACCTTAGTAGTAGAACGCCATGACGTACTTGCCAATTTCAGGTACACACAAAACAACTGTGGGAGCGGGCTTGCTCGCGAAAGCGTCGTGTCAATCAACACATCAGTCGACTGACAGACCGTTTTCGCAAGCAAGCCCGCTCCCACAGGGTTAGACGGTGAAGTGTTTATTTAGTCCATTCAGCTACGCGATCCGGGTGCTTGGCGACCCAATCTTTCGCCGCAGCTTCAGGTTTGGCACCATCCTGAATCGCCAGCATGACCTCGCCGATTTCGTCTTTCGACGCCCACTGGAAGTTCTTCAGGAACTTGACCACTTCCGGTGCCTTGGCATCCAGCTCTTTGCTGCCGATGCTGTTCACGGTTTCAGCTGCGCCATAAACGCCTTTCGGGTCGTCGAGGAAGCGCAGTTTCCACTTGGCGAACATCCAGTGCGGGACCCAACCGGTGACGGCGATGGATTCTTTTTTCTTCTCGGCACGGGTCAGCTCGGCGATCATGCCGGCGCCGGAACTGGCCTTGAGACTGTATTTGTCCAGACCGTAATCCTTGATGGCCTGATCGGTCTTGAGCATCACGCCTGAACCGGCGTCGATGCCGACGATGCGATTTCTGAAGCTGTCATCGGTTTTCAGATCTTCGATCGACTTGGCCTTCACATACTCCGGCACGATCAGGCCGATTTTCGCATCCTTGAAGTTCGGGCCGTAATCGACGACCAGATCCTTGTTTTTTGCCCAGTATTCGCCGTGGGTGACCGGCAGCCAGGCCGAGAGCATGGCGTCGAGTTTGCCGGTGGCAACGCCCTGCCACATGATCCCGGTGGCGACGGCTTGCAGTTTTACGTCGTAGCCGAGCTTCTGCTTGATCACTTCGGCGGCCACATGAGTGGTCGCGACGCTGTCGGACCAGCCGTCAACGTATCCGATGTTCAGGGTCTGTTTTTCAGCACTGGCAAATGTGGAACTCATCGCAAGCACCAGAGCGGCACCTGCGCCTAAAAGTCGTCGCATCTTCATCGTTACTTCCCCGAAATGCTGAGCCCGACGGATGCCGGGCATCGTCAACGTATTGTTATGGTGCACAGCGCCCCCATCACGCCTGACCGCAAACTCGTTCGAACATCAGCGGAGCACTGACGCTTTTGATCATCAACCCCACGCCTTCGACGACCTGCTCTGTCAGCGACCTCAAGGCAACGAGAAACGACATCAGAAGGCCATTAACCTTCTCTATATATAGATGACACCAGACAATCCGCCCGAACTTTGCATGTCAAAACCAAGGGCGCCCCTAACCCTATATAAATGCAGGTAACATGCGTCGCTTTGCAGCCACACGGCCTGACCATGTTCGCGACTTCGCGCTTTGCTTTTCTCCCCTATCTTTTCGCCTGCCTGCTGGGGCTGTTTGCACTGTGCGGCTTCTGGTACGGACTCGGTAAACCGGTGATCCTGCCGGATGCCGCCACCGCGACGCACAAACTGCAATGCGCGTCCTACACCCCGTTCGACAAAGACCAGTCGCCGTTCGACGTGCCGCTGAAACTGCGCCCGGAGCGCATGGACGCCGACCTTGCGCTGCTGGCGACGCGGTTTCAATGCCTGCGCACCTATTCCATGGCAGGGCTCGAGGCACTCCCCGACCTGGCGCGCAAACATGGCCTGAAATTGATGATCGGCGCCTGGGTCAACAGCAATCCGGTGGACACCGAGAAGGAAGTCGACCTGCTGATTGCTTGCGCCAACGCCAACCCGGACGTGGTCAGCGCGGTGATCGTCGGCAACGAAGCGTTGCTGCGTAAAGAAGTGACCGGCGGGCAACTGGTGAAGCTGATCAACAAGGTCAAAGGCCAGATCAAACAACCGGTGACTTACGCTGATGTCTGGGAGTTCTGGCAAAGGCATCCAGACATCGCCCCTGCCGTGGACTTCATAACGATCCACTTGCTGCCGTACTGGGAAGACCATCCATGGAACGTCGACGTGGCCTTGTCGCAAGTAGCCGCGATACGTCGCAGTTTCGGCAGCATGTTTGCACCAAAAGAAATAATGATCGGCGAAACGGGTTGGCCAAGCGAAGGCCGTCAACGCAAGACTGCCGTGCCGAGCCGGGAAAACGAAGCCAAATATATCCGCGGGTTTGTCGCGATGGCCGAGAAGGAAGGCTGGCATTACAACCTGATCGAAGCGTTTGACCAGCCATGGAAGCGCGGCAGCGAAGGTGCGGTGGGCGGGTATTGGGGGCTGTTCGATGCCGATCGTCAGGACAAGGGCATGCTCGCCGGGCCGGTGACGAATGTACCGTACTGGAAGGAATGGCTGGCCGTTGGCGGTTTGATTTTCCTCGGTACGCTGATCCTTGGCGGCCGCGTTCGCAATACTCGCTCAGCACTGGTATTGCCACTGCTGGGCGCCCTCGCCGGGTGCTCAATCGGTGCCTGGGGCGATATGGCCCGGGTCACCACGCGATTTGCCAGCGAATGGCTGTGGGTCGGACTGTTGACAGCGCTGAATCTGAAAGTACTGGCGCATGCCGCGCTGACATTGAGCGCGCGTACCGGCTGGCGTGAACGTGCTTTCAATCTGCTGGAGCGTCGCGCCGGCTGGCTGGTGGCCACAGCAGGTTTTGCAGCCGCGGTGATGATGCTGGAGATGGTGTTCGATGCGCGTTACCGCAGCTTTGCGAGCATGGCATTCATCCTGCCCGCGCTGGTGTACCTGTGCCGCCCGGTCAGCGTGCCGCGTCGGGAGATTGCTTTGCTGGCCCTTATCATCGGGGCCGGTATCGCACCGCAGTTGTTCGAGGAGGGGTTGCAGAACCAGCAGGCCTTGGGCTGGGCACTGGTCAGCGGCTTGATGGTGGCGGCATTGTGGCGATGCTTGCGGGTTCGCACTCGCTGATCTTCAGCGTCTGCGCCGGCCCCTTGGCGAGCAAGCCCGCCCCCACATTTGGACCTGACTGCACACAAATCCCTGTGGGAACGGGCTTGCCCGCGATGACTGATTGTCAGACGCCGCGAGATTGCCGGACCAGGCGCAACCCGGCAATCACCAGCGCAAACACCGCCAACGTGGTGTTGTACAGCGCCAGCGCCGGCAGCCCGAACACCAGCGCCAGCACCGCCAGCCACCACCCGGCCCTGCCCGGCAACACGAATCCGATCAATGCCGCACCCAACGCCGCCCAGCCCAACACCTTGAAGTGAGTCATCAGCCCCAGGCTGGAACGCATCTGGCACTCCCAGCGACTGGCCTCATCTACGCAGATGCCCACCCATTTGCCATCCTCCATGAAGCCGTATCGCGCGCCATAACTGGCGGCGAGCCATAACGGCAGCAGAACGAGCAACAGCATCACGGGCACGCGGCGGGACATGAATGACTCCAATCAACAAAAATCGGCGGCCAGCTTAATCTGCCGCCCGGCATACGCAAGCGCTAACAACAGTTAACTATTCATCCGCGCGATGCAAAGTGTATCGTCCGGCTACTATTACTCCGAATTCTGCCTGTTTGGTGCCGCGCCATGGCACTTTGGCACAACCCCGGTGGTCATAGCCTGCGAACCTCATTCGGCACCTTCCTCTAAGGGATCCAGTCATGCTCCGTTCCTTGCGCTTCGCCGCGCTGTTCAGCGGCCTTATCTTGAGTGCGTCCGCACTGGCGGCGGATATCGACGCCGCCAGTTATGGCTACCCCCTGACCAACCCGTTCGAGGCGACCATCGCCACGACTCCGCCGGACCTGCGCCCGGAACTGCCACTGGACGACGACATCAATCAGTCCGACCGCAGCGTCACCTTGCGCCCGGAGCGGGCATTCATCCTGCCGGACAATTTCTGGGCGGTAAAAAAACTCACTTACCGCATCGCCACCCAGGACAAACCAGCACCGCTGATCTTCCTGATTGCCGGCACTGGTGCGCGTTATGACAGCACGCTCAACGAATACCTGAAAAAACTCTATTACAAGGCCGGCTATCACGTCGTGCAGTTGTCCTCACCGACCAGCTTCGACTTCATCAGCGCCGCGTCGCGCTTCGCCACACCGGGCGTGACCAAGGAAGACGCCGAGGACATGTACCGTGTGATGCAGGCTGTGCGGGCGCAAAATCCGAAACTGCCGGTCACTGACTACTACCTCACCGGCTACAGCCTCGGTGCGCTTGATGCGGCGTTCGTCGCGCATCTGGACGAAACCCGCCGCAGCTTCAATTTCAAAAAAGTCCTGCTGCTCAATCCGCCGGTCAACCTTTACACCTCGATCACCAACCTCGACAGGCTGGTACAGACCGAAGTCAAAGGCATCAACAACAGCACAACGTTCTATGAGTTGGTGCTGGGCAAATTGACCCGTTACTTCCAGCAGAAAGGTTACATCGACCTCAACGACGCCCTGCTCTACGACTTCCAGCAATCCAAACAGCACCTGACCAACGAACAGATGGCGATGCTGATTGGCACCTCGTTCCGTTTCTCGGCCGCCGATATTGCCTTCACCTCGGACCTGATCAACCGTCGCGGCCTGATCACCCCGCCGAAATTCCCGATCACCGAAGGCACCAGCCTCACGCCGTTCCTCAAGCGTGCACTGCAATGTGACTTCGATTGCTACCTGACCGAACAGGTGATCCCGATGTGGCGCGCGCGCACCGATGGCGGCAGCCTGTTGCAATTGATCGATCAGGTCAGTCTGTATGCGCTCAAGGATTACCTGCACGACAGCCCGAAAATCGCCGTGATGCACAACGCCGACGACGTGATCCTCGGCCCGGGCGACCTGGGCTTCCTGCGCAAAACCTTTGGCGATCGCCTGACCGTTTATCCACTGGGCGGCCATTGCGGCAACATTAACTACCGCGTCAACAGCGACGCCATGCTGGAGTTCTTCCGTGGCTAAATATCTCCTGCTGATAGCAGCACTCCTCTGTGCAGGCATGGCCCAGGCCGATAACAGCAAAGCCAATGCACCGGTGGTGGTCGACAGTGACGGTTTCAAGGAGCCGCTGTCCAAACTCAAATTCAACCCGGGGCTGGACCAACGCGAATTCGAGCGTTCCACGCTCAACGCGCTGAACGTGTATGACCCGCTGGAAGAGTGGAACCGTCGCGTTTACCACTTCAACTACCGTTTCGATCAATGGGTATTTTTGCCGGTGGTCGACGGTTATCGCTACGTCACGCCGAGCTTCGTGCGCACCGGCGTGAGCAACTTTTTCAACAACCTGGGCGACGTACCCAACCTGATCAACAGCCTGTTGCAGTTCAAGGGCGAGCGCTCCATGAAAACGACTGCACGCCTGTTGTTCAACACCACCATCGGCGTCGCCGGTCTGTGGGACCCGGCGACCGCCATGGGCCTGCCACGCCAGAGCGAAGACTTCGGCCAGACACTGGGTTTCTATGGTGTGCCGGGAGGCGCCTATTTTGTGCTGCCGATCCTCGGCCCATCGAACCTGCGTGACACTGCAGGTCTGGCCGTGGACTACAGCGCCGAATCGGCGGTCAACTTCTTGAACGTGTCAGAAGTCAGCTCCAACCATCCGGAGATCTGGGCCCTGCGCGCAGTAGACAAGCGCTATCAGACCAGTTTCCGCTACGGTCAACTGAACTCGCCGTTCGAGTACGAAAAGGTGCGTTACGTGTACACCGAGTCGCGCAAGTTGCAGATTGCCGAGTAACGTTTTTACGGGAGCCACATCCGGCAAATGTGGGAACAAGCTTACTCGCGAAAAGGGAGTGTCAGTCACCTGTCCATTGACTCAGACGCCGCCTTCGCGAGCAAGCCCGCTCCCACAGGGTAACGTGCTCAGCCTTTAAAGGCTTTCCAGAGCTTGTTGACGAACGAAGCTTTAGCCACCTTTCCCGCTCGGCATGTACGCCGCAGACTTGCTGGGCATTGAGCGCCAGGTCATCACCGAGCACACGGGGCATTCTTGAGCGCTGCGCGAGGCCGGTGCTACCATGCGCCACCGCCAGAACAGGCAAGGAACCACCGGGTTTATGAGCACAATCCGCGAGCGCAACAAAGAACTGATCCTGCGTGCCGCCAGCGAGGAGTTTGCCGACAAAGGCTTCGCAGCGACCAAAACCAGCGACATCGCCGCCAAGGCGGGATTGCCCAAGCCCAACGTCTACTACTACTTCAAATCCAAGGAAAACCTCTACCGCGAGGTACTGGAAAGCATCATCGTGCCGATCCTGCAGGCGTCGACGCCGTTCAACGCGGACGGCGTACCGAGCGAAGTACTGAGCGGCTACATCCGCTCCAAGATCCGCATCTCCCGCGACCTGCCCTTCGCGTCCAAAGTATTTGCCAGCGAAATCATGCACGGCGCCCCGCATTTGAGCGCCGACCTGGTCGAGCAACTCAACGGCCAGGCCAAGCACAACATCAACTGCATCCAGACCTGGATCGAGCGCGGCCAGATCGCGCCGATCGACCCCAACCATCTGATGTTCAGTATCTGGGCTGCCACCCAGACCTACGCCGACTTCGACTGGCAGATTTCTGCGGTCACCGGCAAGGACAAGCTGGACGAAGCGGATTATGAGGCGGCGGCGCAGACGATTATTCGGTTGGTGCTCAAAGGGTGTGAACCGGACTGAGACACCGCGATGACGCGATCGCGAGCAGGCTCACTCCTATAAGGGCTCGGAGGCATTCAGAGATTTTGTGCCTGACCACGATCCTGTAGGAGTGAGCCTGCTCGCGATAGCGGTTAATCAGACGCTAAAGATCAAGAAACCACCCCCGCATCCGCCCGCAAGTCCAGCACCTCCACCGCTTTGATCGCCACCTGCTCATCAATATCCGACAGATCGCCGCTGATCCCGATCGCGCCGAGCACGTTCCCCGCCTGATCCCGAATCAACACACCACCCGGTGCCGGTACCACGCTGCCCTGGCCCATGCTGTTCAGTGCGGCAATGAAGGCCGGCCGTTGTTGCGCGTCCAGCGCCAGCAGGCGCGAGCCTTTACCTAGCGCGATGGCGCCCCAGGCTTTGCCGATGGCGATTTGCGGGCGAAGCAGGCTGGCGCCGTCTTCGCGTTGCAGGGCGACCAGATGACCGCCAGCATCAAGTACCGCGATGGTCAGCGGCGCGGCATTGATGCCTCGCCCTGCGCTGATGGCTTCACTGACCAGGTTGACTGCGACTTTCAAGGTTAAAGCGCTCATGGTGCCGTCCTCATTTTGTTATAGGGAAAGTCATGGGGCTGCGGTTTTGTGCCGCAGGCCAATACGACAAATAGAACACAATGAGTTGTTCTTTTGTATACAATAATTATCGAAAATCGCTACATGCGACGAAAAACCACAGCAGAATCGGCTTCCGACGAATGAAACGAACGCTTGATAAAATGGATTGACCTGCGCCGTCCGCCGTGAATACACTCTGCGCAAAGCCACTTGTATACAATTACAAAACGTAAAGAGGCACAAAACCATGAGCAAAATGAGAGCAATCGAAGCCGCCGTTCTGGTGATGCGCCGTGAAGGGGTTGATACCGCTTTTGGCATCCCGGGCGCTGCAATCAACCCGCTGTACTCCGCCTTGCAGAAAGTCGGTGGCATCGATCACGTCCTCGCTCGCCACGTTGAAGGCGCCTCGCACATGGCCGAGGGTTACACCCGCACCAAGTCCGGCAACATCGGCGTGTGCATCGGCACCTCCGGCCCGGCCGGTACCGACATGGTCACCGGGCTCTACAGCGCCTCGGCCGACTCGATTCCCATCCTCTGCATTACCGGCCAGGCACCCCGCGCCCGTATGCACAAGGAAGACTTCCAGGCGGTCGACATCACCAGCATCGTCAAGCCCGTCACCAAGTGGGCGACCACGGTTCTGGAACCGGGCCAGGTGCCTTACGCGTTCCAGAAAGCTTTCTTTGAGATGCGCTCCGGCCGTCCAGGCCCGGTGCTGATCGACCTGCCGTTCGACGTGCAGATGGCTGAAATCGAATTCGACATCGACGCCTACCAGCCGCTGCCGCTGGCCAAGCCGACCGCAACCCGCGTGCAGGTGGAAAAGGCTCTGGCCCTGCTCGATCAGGCCGAGCGTCCATTGCTGGTCGCCGGTGGCGGCATCATCAACGCCGACGCCAGCGATCTGCTGGTGGAGTTCGCCGAGCTGACCGGTATTCCGGTGATCCCGACCCTGATGGGTTGGGGCACCATCCCGGACGATCACCCGCTGATGGTCGGCATGGTCGGCCTGCAGACTTCGCACCGTTACGGCAACGCGACGATGCTCAAATCCGACGTGGTACTGGGCATCGGTAACCGCTGGGCCAACCGCCACACCGGTTCGGTTGATGTCTACACCGAAGGCCGCAAGTTCATTCACGTCGACATCGAAGGCACGCAGATCGGTCGTGTGTTCACACCGGACCTGGGCATCGTGTCCGACGCCGCTGCCGCATTGACCGTGTTCATCGAAGTGGCGCGTGAATGGCAAGCCGCCGGCAAGCTGAAAAACCGCAGTGCCTGGCTGCAGGATTGCCAGCAGCGCAAAGCCAGCCTGCATCGCAAAACCCACTTCGACAACGTGCCGGTCAAGCCACAGCGCGTTTACGAAGAAATGAACCAGGTGTTCGGCAAGGACACCTGCTACGTCAGCACCATTGGTCTGTCGCAAATTGCCGGCGCGCAGTTCCTGCACGTCTACAAGCCGCGTCACTGGATCAACTGCGGCCAGGCAGGCCCGTTGGGCTGGACCATTCCGGCAGCGCTGGGC
>NZ_JBIUWN010000103.1:0-15432 GCF_044743485.1 Pseudomonas sp. NPDC087614
CCTTCAACGAGGGACCGGGCACCCTCCTTACTATTGAATAAGAGGAAACCAACGAACAGCCGATCAATTCCGGCATCGCTTTCAACCGCGATGAAGCCAAGCTGACCATCCGTGGCGTGCCAGACACTCCAGGTGTGGCGTTCAAGATTCTCGGCCCGATCAGTGCTGCGAACATCGAAGTCGACATGATCGTGCAGAACGTCGCGCACGATAACACCACCGACTTCACTTTCACTGTGCACCGCAACGACTACCCGGGCGCGCAGACCGTGCTGGAAAACACCGCCCGCGAGATCGGTGCCCGTGAAGTGGTCGGCGACACCAAGATTGCCAAGGTCTCGATCGTCGGCGTCGGCATGCGTTCCCACGCCGGCGTGGCCAGTCGCATGTTCGAATCCCTGGCAAAGGAAAGCATCAACATCCAGATGATCTCGACATCGGAAATCAAGGTTTCCGTCGTCATTGAAGAGAAATATCTGGAGCTGGCTGTGCGCGCCCTGCACACGGCTTTCGAACTGGATGCTCCCGCCCGTCAGGGCGAGTAATTCCGTTTCCTTGAAGGGCGCGGTTTGATCGCGCCCTTTATTTTTGAATGACGCGAGACCTGAACTGTTCTTTTGCTCGCGCTAGTCAATACTCAGGCATGTAGGGCTACGATCGCTCCGGTTGTAGGTCGGGTGCCTTTTTTTTGCAGACTGTTGTCCCTGAACTGAATTGCGTGAGGAGAAAGGTATGCTGATTCTGACTCGTCGGTGCGCAGAAAGCCTGATTATCGGTGATGGCGAAATCACCGTAACCGTGCTCGGCGTTAAAGGAAATCAAGTGCGTATCGGCGTCAACGCCCCGAAAGAGGTTGCCGTGCACCGTGAGGAAATTTACCTGCGTATAAAGAAAGAGAAGGACGAAGAACCAAGCCATTAATTTTTATCGTTTTTTATGTTTGCAAACGGGGAAGAAGGTGGTTAATATACGCCCCGTGTTGCGGAGAGCTGGCCGAGTGGCCGAAGGCGCTCCCCTGCTAAGGGAGTACACCTCAAAAGGGTGTCGGGGGTTCGAATCCCCCGTTCTCCGCCATTATTTGCTTAGTACGTTGTAATCTGGCTTTTTCGGTAAATTATTGAATTTACTAGAAAAAGTGGTTGGAATAGAGATTAGACGGGCTATAATGCGGCGCAACAAATGCACTCGTAGCTCAGCTGGATAGAGTACTCGGCTACGAACCGAGCGGTCACAGGTTCGAATCCTGTCGAGTGCACCATTTAAGAGTTGTTTATAGCAATATAAGTAACTCGGCTTCAGCCAGTTGTGGTCTGGTTTAAAAACACAAATGCACTCGTAGCTCAGCTGGATAGAGTACTCGGCTACGAACCGAGCGGTCACAGGTTCGAATCCTGTCGAGTGCACCATTTTAGGGTTGTTTGCAGCAATGCAGGTGATCTGGCTTCAACCAGTTGTGATCTGGTCTAAAAACACAAATGCACTCGTAGCTCAGCTGGATAGAGTACTCGGCTACGAACCGAGCGGTCACAGGTTCGAATCCTGTCGAGTGCACCATATATCGAAAAGCCCGCGTTTAACGCGGGCTTTTTGCTGTCCGGGATTTGGCTTTTACTTTGACGCACCCTTTCTCATCAAATTCGACTAGAGCCGTGCGACCTCGCTTGAGATCGTACCGATAGCTTGTAGTCAAAGTCCGAATATTCACTTTGTCCGGTTTGCCGAGTGCGCTTTCGACATCCTGTTGGTTCATGCCGGCAATGACGCGTCGATTAATGATCGCTTCACGCCGTTGTCTGGCATCGATGAGATTTCCGCATTTGTCTTCTGCTTTGCCGGCAACGCCAAGTTCTCTGTCGTTGGTTTTCTTTCCGGATGTTTCTTCGTGATTGAGCGCTGGCATCACCGCGACCACTGAGCCGGTGAGGTAGGGGTGAACCTCCTGCGCTGAGAGCCTTTTTCCGCTTGCACAGCTCATCGACGTGAATGTAATGCTGCCGTCAGGAGCTTCGCAGCGATGAAGGCTGGTCGCAGCCCCGGCGGATGGGAGGCAGAGCAGGCTGGCGAGCACAAAGCGGGATGTTTTTGATGGCATTCGACGTCCTCCATGACGGTCTACGCTCAAGGGTAGCTGCTACATTTTTTAATGCCGGTGTGTTTTCTTTTCGGGATGAGTCGTCGCATCTGCATGGATCAGGGCTGCGCTCAGGTTTGTCTCGCAAGCGCTTGTTTCAGCCGTGATTTTTTAACGTTTTAAACCGTCAGGCGGTGTATCATTGCGCCCGTCAGCCCCGCCGGGGCTTGTGGAAAACTTCCATGGACTTACCCAGTAGTTACTCAGTACCCCGTTTTACCAATCATGAATTGACTGATTGATCCTTCCGGCGTGCCCCGCTGCTGGGAGTGGAGTTCGCCTATGTCTGAAATCGAAGTAAAGAAAACACAGGAAAGCCTGCAGGATCGCCTGGCTCAGGTCGTCGAGCTGCTGCAGCGTCAACGGGTCGTTGAAGACCTGACTCATCGCCAGGAAGGCGCGCATCAGGACCGGGTGGAAAGCCTGGTTCACCGACAAAATCTCGTCGAGTTGCAACGCAAGCTCGATGATCTGCACTCCGCCGACGTTGCCTACATTCTTGAAGCCTTGCCGCTGGATGATCGCCTGACGCTTTGGCAACTGGTCAAGGCTGATCGCGACGGCGACATTCTTCTCGAAGTATCCGATTCTGTCCGTGAAACGCTGATCGCCGACATGGATGATCACGAGCTCCTGGCTGCGGCCAAGGACATGGACGCCGACGAACTTGCTGACCTGGCCTCTGAGCTGCCGCGAGATGTCGTCCATGAGCTGATGGAGAGTCTGGATAACCAGCAGCGCGAGCGTGTGCGTTCGGCGCTGTCCTATGACGAGGAGCAGGTCGGTGCGCTGATGGACTTCGAGATGGTGACCATCCGTGAGGATGTCAGTCTCGAAGTAGTTTTGCGTTACCTGCGCCGCCTCAAAGAGCTTCCTGGTCACACCGACAAACTGTTCGTGGTCGATTACGACGGCGTGCTTAAAGGTGTGCTGCCGATCAAGCGTTTGCTGGTCAATGACCCCGACAAACAGGTTGCTGAAGTCATGGCCAGCGATCCGGTGAGTTTCCACCCGGACGAAGATGCCTACGACGCTGCTCAGGCATTCGAGCGTTACGACTTGATCTCTGCCCCGGTAGTCGACAAGAACGGCAAGCTGATTGGTCGTCTGACCATCGACGAAATGGTTGACTTGATCCGTGAGGAAAGCGAAAGCGAAGTCCTCAACATGGCGGGTTTGCGTGAAGAGGAAGATATCTTCGCCTCCGTATGGAAATCCCTGAATAACCGTTGGGCGTGGCTGGCGATCAACTTGATCACCGCGTTCTTCGCTTCCCGGGTGATCGGCCTGTTTGAAGGCTCGATCGAGAAGCTGGTAGCGCTCGCGGCGCTGATGCCGATCGTGGCGGGGATCGGCGGCAACTCCGGTAATCAGACGATCACCATGATCGTTCGTGCCATGGCGCTCGATCAGGTCAGCACCGGTAACACTTCACGCCTGATGCGTAAGGAGTTGGCGGTTGGATTGATCAATGGCCTCGTCTGGGGTGGGGTGATCGGGGTGGTTGCCTATCTGCTTTACGGCAGTTGGTCGCTGGGCGTGGTGATGACAGCAGCGATGACTCTCAATCTGTTGCTGGCGGCGCTGATGGGGGTCTTGATCCCGATGACGCTGGCGAAGATGGGGCGTGACCCGGCGATGGGGGCCAGCGTGATGATCACCGCGATGACCGACAGTGGGGGGTTCTTCATCTTCCTGGGGTTGGCGACAATCTTCCTGCTTTGATCTGCCATGAATAAACGGCCCGCCAACTCTATTGGCGGGTTTTTTTTTAGAGAAAAGGGATGGCCTGAATTTCAGGCGAAAAAAAGCCAGCGCTAATGCTGGCTTGAGGTGTTCGGTATGACTCAGGACGCGTCTGCAGCCATTTCAGCGTCGTGGGCGATCAAGGACACCAGTGCATTCTGTTGACGGTGAGAAAGCTGGCGGAAGCGTTGCAGCAACTCGCGTTCGTGCAACGACAGCTCCGGGCTGTCCAGACGCATGCTCAGTTCTTCGCCCAAAGCGCCTTCCTGAATAAGACTCTGCTCAAGGCGCGCAATGATCTCGGAGTTCATGCTGCGATGATGATTGCGAGCCACCTCGGCAATGCGTTCACGCATTCCGTCTGGCAGACGTACGACGAACTTGTCAGCCGTACGGCTGGAATAAATTGCCTGTTTCAATGGGCGCATATATTTAACCGGTTAGTTCAGGGGAGCGGTTCTCGGGATTGGCCGCAGATGTGTGGTAGGACAAGCATCCGCGCCAAATGGTTCAACCTGAATTGTTAAGAGGCTCGCATCATGCCTCAAAATTGCCAGATCATTGGCGTCAATTCTGTGACAAATATTGAGCTGGGTAAAGGCGTAATGCCAGCACCAATTATCAGAAATGCGGACTGGTTTGAAAACTTTGCCTTGGCCCGCATCAAAGACCGCCTCCTGATGCACGTCCTTTAGTGTTCTAAGACGTCAGAACGTGCATGCTATGCGGTTT
Organism: Pseudomonas sp. NPDC087614; assembly: GCF_044743485.1. Lineage (NCBI taxonomy): Bacteria > Pseudomonadati > Pseudomonadota > Gammaproteobacteria > Pseudomonadales > Pseudomonadaceae > Pseudomonas > Pseudomonas sp. NPDC087614. The sequence continues at coordinate 4,610 of NZ_JBIUWN010000103.1, forward strand.
TCGATCCTTGTTCCTTACCTGTACAGGATAGTGGCAATTTGCCGATTTACTAGGGGCAAACACCTGCTGGAGGGCGTTTTCAGGATGTATGGCAAGCTTATTTATCTGATGGGGCCGTCTGGTTCGGGTAAGGACAGTCTGATCGAGGCCGCTCGTGAGCCATTGCGGGCGTTGAACTGCGAAGTCATGCGCCGGGTGATCACGCGATCTGCCGAATCGGTGGGCGAGGATGCGATTGGCGTAACGCCGCAAGAGTTCGAAAGACGTCAGCGCGCCGGTGATTTTTCATTGGCATGGCAAGCCAACGGCCTCGCCTATGGCATTGCGGTGGAAATGGATCAATGGTTGCAAGCCGGGCGACATGTATTGGTCAACGGCTCGCGTGCCAATTTGCGGCAGGCACAGGAGCGCTATCCTTCGCTGTTGCCGGTTTTACTGACGGTCAGGGATGAGGTGCTGCGAGAGCGTTTACTCAGGCGCGGTCGAGAGACGCTTGAGCAGATCGATGCACGACTTGCCCGGAACGCTCTGTTCAAGGATAGGAGATCAAGTGACCGGCCTGTGCACCTGATCGACAATTCGGGCAACCTGGCGGACGCCGTCAATCAGCTTCTGGAGCTGGTCCGGCTCAACGTAGTACTGGATCAAACTTGAACCTGCGCCCGGCGATCAGCGCCAGAGCAAACAACACCGTAAACACGCCACAGCTAATCAGCGGCAGAGTGATTTCGGTTTCCTCGAACAGCGAAAAATGCACAACGCCACTCAATAAGGCGAGGATCAGAAATCCTGCTGCTGATTTGGACATGCTGTACTCCTGCAGATATTTCAAAAAACCAGACGTTCGGTCGCTAGTGCTGGCAGTGCCTGCTGAGACTCGCTGACCGCTTGCGGTGCGAAACTCTGATCACTCAACAGTGCCAACTGCGGCGCTTTCTGCACCTGCAAGTAATGCGGCATGCGCTGAGCAACCCGTTCAGCGCTCTCGGGGGCAAAGTGGAAACCTACCAAAATCGCCAAGGCGACCGCGTTTGCGAGCAAGAGAGTGCTGTTCATGAGGCGGACTCCGTTTGTTCTGTTATGAGAACAGACAAAGCAGCCGTCGTGCCAACAGTCTATCCGCTGTTAAGTCCTTTAAAAACAAGCATTTGGAAGGTTTTTTCAGAGAGCGAAGGTTGCAATCTGCAATGATGGCTTTTTGGGAGAGTGCAAAATGCACGGTAAATCTTCCCGCAGCCTTGCCGGGCGCCTGCCTACACTTAAAAAGCCCTACGGATGACATGACAAATCAGGGCCTGGCCGTTAACATGCACGCCGTCCGTCGCGCAGTGTTCATCTCGTGACAACTCAGTGTCTCAGTAGCTCAATTGGATAGAGCATCCCCCTCCTAAGGGGAAGGTTGGCAGTTCGAACCTGCCCTGGGACACCATATATTCTGGCCTTCTGGCCACTCTTCTGACCACTGCGCTTCTCTGTGACAGCCGTGTTGGCAGGAGAAGCAGTCAAGCCTCTTTCAGAGTGATCTGAAAGGGGCTTTTTCGTATTCGCGGCTTAAGGAAGATGCCGATGGAAGGCCTTTTGGAATTCTTTTCAAGTGCTGCAAAACGCAAGAAGGCTAAGTGAGGCATGAAAATACTATTCATTGCTTCGCTTGGTTTTTTATCGCTAATTCAGGCGCCGCTGTCTTTTGCGGACAATGCCAACGGGAAAAACCTCTATTCACAGCGGTGCGCCATGTGCCACGGAGTAGATCTGAAGGCATCAGGACCCCTGGCTAATAAAAGCAATCCACCGACGCCTGATCTGACAGCGTCCTTTTTCAAGCAAAGACTCAAGGAATACCCAGGCGTTATTGTGTCGTCAATAATACTTCGTCCAAACGGAGACTTGATTCCAAGAACATTGAAAGAGAACGGTGTAAAGCTGCCGCCGCACGCTTGGACGGTTAAGGATTTTCGCGATTTGAATCAATACATGAGTGGCGTGATCTCAAGAGGTTGATGATTTTCAGATAAAAAACTCGCGCAGTTTCATCTGTCCGGGCTTTTCATGGGCGGGCGCCGGGGCTATTCCTCAGCGCCCCCTCCAGGTTTGCCAATTGAGGTGCATATCCCGGTCATGCGCCGACGTCCATTGACCTTGTAGTCGCGCTCCTGTTCTTGCGCGCCCGGTTTGCGCAAGGTCACTTGCGCATAGAGTCCATCCTTAGCGCTGTAGGCGCCGAATCAGTCATTCATTCGCGCAATAAAGCATTTGCTACCGATGATCACCGGGAAGTCGGCGACCTGTTCGATGGCGTAGTAGCCTGCTCCGTAGCCGTAATATTCGTCGTTGTTTGTGGCGGACGCAGGAATAGGGCAAATGGGCTTTCGCTCTTGCCCGTTGTCGTCCAGATCCCGCAGCGTGAACGAGGTTCGGCCCAGTGCGGTGTCAGCGTCGAAGTCGGTGGCACTCAACGCCTGCCACTCGCTGCGGAAAACTGGGTTGCAGCGCTTTTCAACGCCAAGGACGCGAGTGTCCGTTCGAGAGCAAACTCCGGATCATTTTTACTGGCTGCGCGAACGCTGTTTTGCAGATCATCCAATAGCTCTTTTTCGGCGCCATCCGGCTGATGGGCGAGGGCTTCTGTCCATTGCGCTCGCCATGGCCTGCTGGAAGAACAGCAACGCACAGGCGGACACGATGTAGCGTCCTTTGATGTACACGAGGTCGGCCTTGTAGTGAGAAGTTGGCAGGCGCGCAGGTTAATCGCTGTGTGTGGAATCTTGAAACGTCGGCTTCAGGGAACGCCACTTCTGGCCGATAACCCAAACGGTGAGTTCAGACTTGTGCGAAATCGCTTGATAGCATTTGGCCTCCAGCTATCATCTGCGCGCCTGAAAATCGCCCTTGGTTCATCTACTTCAATTGCCTGGAAATCCTCGATGCTGTCGTATCACCAAAAGAGTTTTCTGATCGTCGATGATTTCTCGGATTTCCGCAGCTCCGTGCGCTCGATGCTGCGTGAGCTGGGGGTCAAGGACGTGGACACCGCTGACACCGGTGAGCAGGCGCTTAAGATGTGTGCGCAGAAATCCTACGATTTCATCCTGCAGGATTTCCACCTCGGTGACGGCAAGAAGAACGGCCAGCAGGTTCTTGAAGACCTGATGCTGGAAAAGCTCATCAGCCACGAAGCCGTGTTTGTGATGGTGACGGCCGAGACCAGTCAGGCGATGGTGCTCAGTGCTTTGGAGCATGAGCCGGATGCCTACCTGACCAAACCGTTCAACCGCTCGGGACTGGCCCAGCGGCTGGAGCGTCTGGAGCAGCGCAAGACGTTGCTCAAACCGATTCTGCAAGCCCTCGACCGTGGCAAACCGGTCGAGGTGCTCAACGCCTGCATCGCCCTGTGCAAACAGGACATTCGCTATTCGCCGCTGTGTCTGCGCTATCGCGCTGATGCTTTACGCGACCTGAATCAGAACGAAGCACTGGAACGCCTCTACGACAGCATCATTGCTGACCGGCCGTTGTCGTGGGCGTTTGCTGGATTGGGCAAGTTGCTGCTCAAGCGTGGGCAAGTGGCGCAGGCCAAAGGTGTGTATGAAAAGGCCTTGAAGGTATTCCCGATGATGCCTTCGCTGTACGACGGCATGGCTGATGTGCTGGTGTCCGAGGGCGATACCAAAGGCGCGCAGCAGGTGCTGGAAGAAGCGATTCGCCTGTCGCCGCTGGCGGTGCGTCGGCAGGCGTTGCTCGGCAAACTGGCGATGGCCAACGAAGATTTCGACACCGCCTCGCGGGCTTACCGTCAGGCTGTGTCGCAGGGCGCGCAGTCGCGCTTCAAGGATCCGGAAAGCAACCTCGGCCTGGCCCATGCGCTGATCAGCAAAGGCAGTGAGCGCGGTCTCGATACGCGCACGCGCCTGGAGATCAACACTACCCTCAGCGCTGTTGCCAAAGAGAACCCGACCGACCCCGGTTTGCAGATTCGTGCGCGTTTGATGAAGGCAACGAGCCTTCTGCTCAACGATGCCGAAACCGCCGACAAGCTCACCGAGCAAGCACTGATGCGACTCGACGGCATGGAACAGTTCATGAGTCCGGAGGCGGCGCTGCTCGTCGCCAAGCAGTTGCAGATGCTCGGTCAGGCCGAGGCGGGCACGTCGATGCTCAAGAGCTGCGCGGAAATCTACGGTGACGATCCGGCGGTGATGAAAGACATTGCCAAGCTCACCGATGACCCGACTATCCTCAGTTCGAGCAATGCCGCCGCCGACCTCAACCGTCAGGGCGTGCGGGTGTACAAGACCGGCAATCTGGTTGAAGCCCGCGAGGTCTTCCGCAAGGCGCTGAAGATGCAACCCAAGAACATCAGTATCGCGCTGAACATGGCCCAGTCGCTGCTCCACGGCACCGACACCAGTGTGCCTTCGGCGGAGCTGGAAGAATGTCGGGCCTGCCTGAAAATGGTCGGCCTGATGCCCGACACCGACGCGCGTTTCTCGCGCTATCAGAAGCTGAAAAGCAAGGCGTTTGGCGAATGAACCAAGACGAGCAAGCATTGGATTTTTCCACGGTGATCGCCTCCACCGTTCACGACATGAAGAACTCGCTGGCCATGCTGATGCAAGCGCACAGCAAATGGCTGGCGCGTTTGCCGCAAGCGCAGCGCGAAGGCACGGAGCAGGGCGTGATCGACTTTGAGTTCGCCCACCTCAACGGCATGCTGGTGCAGTTGCTTGGGCTGTACAAACTCGGCGTCAACCAGATGCCAGTGCAGCCGGCGTATCACGAACTGGATGATTTCATCGAGGCGCAACTGGCAGCGCATCAAGAGGTCTTCGCCAGTCGCGGCATCATCGCCACTTATGAAGTTGATCCACTGAGTCCGCTGGGTTTCTTTGATCGTGAACTGGTCGCCTCGGTGCTGGGCAATTGCATCAATAACGCCATTCGTTATGCCCGCGAGTCGCTGCTGATCAGCGTCAGTGACGAGGCCGGGCAACTGGTGCTGAGCATCAACGATGACGGCGACGGCTATCCGGTCGAGATGCTCGAACGTCAGGCTGACTATGTACAGGGCATCAATCACAGCAGCGGCAGTACCGGGCTTGGCCTGTATTTCGCTGCCCGCATTGCCGCGTTGCATCAACGCAATGGTGTAGAGGGACGCACCGAAATCCGAAATGGCGGCCCCTTGGGTGGCGGGATCTTCAGTCTCTATCTGCCGTGATCCGAGGCTTTTTGTTTGACGCTGCTTGATATTCCGAACAGCCGAAGCCTATTTTGTTCGGGTCGCCGTTCGCGGCTCGTACAACAACAAGGATTGCGTCATGACAACCGATGGCCAGTGTTCACTCGCGCAGCGATTGACGGGCATTGATGAGATTGAATGTGTCACGCCGGATTTGAACGGCGTACCACGCGGCAAGGTGATGACCGCCGAGGGTTTTCTCGAAGGGCGTCGTTTGCAGCTCGCGCGGGGGGTGCTGCTGCAATGCATCATGGGCGGATATCCGCCGGCGCGGTTCTACGGCAGCGATGACGGTGATCTGGCGCTGATTGCCGATCCAGACCAGATTCATCCGTTGCCATGGAGTGACGAGCCCCGTGCCCTGGCCATTTGCGATGCCGATGAACTGACTGGCGAAAGCTCCAGCCTGTCGACCCGTGGCCAGCTCAAGAAAGTCATCGCAGGTTACAAGGCGCTCGGTCTGGCGCCTGTGGTGGCGACCGAACTGGAATTTTTCGTGTTCGCTCCAAACACTGATCCGACCCAGCCGTTCCGAGCGCCAGTCGGTCTCGATGGCCGCCGCGAGGATGGCTTGTCGGCGTTCAGCGTCAGTTCCAACAACGGTCTTCGACCATTCTTCAGTGAAGTCTATAAATGCATGGCGGCCCTCGGTCTGCCGCGTGATACGTTCATGCACGAAATGGGCGTTAGCCAGTTCGAGATCAACCTGCTGCACGGTGATCCACTGTTGCTGGCCGACCAGACCTTCCTGTTCAAACACCTGCTCAAAGAAGTCGCGCTCAAGCATGGCCTGACCGTGGTCTGCATGGCTAAACCGCTGGCGCACACGCCGGGCAGCTCGATGCACATTCACCAGAGCATTGTTGACATCGCCAGTGGCAAAAACGTCTTCAGCGACGATAACGGCCAGCCGACGGCGATGTTCCGCCACTTCATCGGCGGGCAGCAGGCGGGCATGGCGGACTTCACCGCGCTGTTTGCGCCGAACGTGAACTCCTACCAGCGTCTGTGCCATCCGTTCGCTTCGCCCAACAATGCCTGTTGGTCCCACGATAACCGTGCGGCCGGGCTGCGGATTCCGGCCAGTTCACCAGTCGCTCGTCGGGTCGAAAACCGTCTGCCCGGCGCCGACGCCAACCCGTATCTGGCGATCGCCGCCAGTCTGGCTGCCGGTTTGCACGGGATCGAACACGAACTGGAGCCGACCGAGGCGATTCAGGGCGAATTCGACGTGCCGGATAATCTTTCGCTGCCGTGTACCTTGCATGCCGCACTCGAACGTCTGAAACGTAGCCAATTGGCTAGGGAACTGTTCGGACAGGAGTTCATCGAAGGCTACATCGCTTCGAAGACCATGGAACTGACCAGCTTCTTTGATGAAATCACTCCCTGGGAACGGCGTGTTCTAGCAGCCCAGGCCTGACGTACCGTCGCCATCGGGCTATCGTTTGATAGCCCGATACTTACTGCAAGGAGCCGCTCGGAACGCCGATGCGCCAAATCTGGAAATCCTTTCGAGCGCTGTATTTTGCCTCGCTGATGATGTTGATCGGCTCGGGTCTTCTATCTACTTATCTGGCCCTGCGCCTGGCGGCTGAAGATGTCGACGGGCTGTGGGTCGGTGCGTTGATGGCCGCCAACTATTTCGGTCTGGTGCTGGGCGGCAAGATCGGCCACCGGTTGATCGCCCGGGTCGGGCACATTCGCGCGTATTCGGCGTGTGCCGGGATCGTCGGTGCGGCGGTGTTGGGGCATGGTCTGGTGGACTGGCTGCCGGCATGGCTGGTGCTGCGAACGATTGTGGGTCTGGGCATGATGTGCCAGTACATGGTCATCGAGAGCTGGCTCAACGAGCAGGCCGATGCCAACCAGCGTGGTCTGGTGTTCAGCGGCTACATGATCGCGTCGTACCTTGGCCTGGTGTTGGGTCAATTGATTCTGGTCATGCATCCGGGCCTCGGTCTGGAGCTGCTGATGCTGGTCGCCCTGTGCTTCGCGCTGTGTCTGGTGCCGGTGACGCTGACCCGACGGATTCACCCGGCACCGCTGCATCCGGCGCCGATGGAGCCGCGTTTTTTCATCAAGCGCGTGCCGCAATCATTGAGTACGGTGCTCGGGGCGGGTTTGATCATTGGCTCGTTTTACGGTCTGGCGCCGCTGTATGCCTCGCAGCAAGGGCTGTCGACCGAGCAGGTCGGTCTATTCATGGGTACCTGCATTTTTGCCGGATTGCTGGTGCAGTGGCCGCTGGGGTGGCTATCTGACCGATATGATCGCGCGCTGCTGATTCGTTGTTTTGCCGGTTTTCTGGCGGTTGCCGCTTTGCCGCTGGCGATCCTGCCGCAGGTACCGCTGGAGGTGCTGTTTGTGGTCGGCTTCCTCTGCTCGCTGGTGCAGTTCTGTCTGTATCCCCTGGCGGTGGCGTTTTCCAACGACCATGTCGAGGGTGATCGCCGGGTGTCGCTGACGGCGATGCTGTTGGTGACTTACGGGGTCGGTGCGAGCATCGGGCCGCTGTTGGCGGGTGTGTTGATGAAGTTGTTCGGTAGCCAAAGTCTGTACGCGTTCTTCAGCTTCTTTGCGATGGTGCTGGTGTGGCGGATTCGCCCGAAGGCGGTGACCAATCTGCATCAGGTCGACGACGCGCCGCTGCATCACGTAGCGATGCCGGACAGCATGTCCAGCTCACCGCTGGTGGCAGCCCTCGACCCGCGTGTTGACGAGCAGGTGGTGCAGGAGCAGATGCAGAACACGCCTGAGCCAGAGCCTGAACCGGAGCCAGTGTCAGAGCCGGAGGCGCAATCGCAACCTGAAACAGAACCTGAGTCCGAACCTGCAGCCAATCCGGATGCTGGCAACGATAAGCCCGCCCCGGATATCAGTGGCGCCAGGCCTTGAGAAGCAGTCGAAAATAAAAAAGGGCAGTCACCGCAAGGTGACTGCCCTTTTTATTGGCCGTGTCGAATCAGAGATCGTCTTTATCGAAACGCCGTGCTTCACGTTGCAGCTGATAAACAAAACGCTCGACGTTACGTGCAGCCTGACCACTGATGTTGTGGAAGCGCAGGCCGGCAAACGTGATGTTGAGTTTTTCTTCGAAGTGCAGATAACGCAGTTCGACGGAAGTCGGCTGGTTGCCGAACAGCGGCGGGGCGATCAAGCGGTCGTAGACCTGGCCCAGTTGCAGGCGGTCGGTGATGTCGCCTTCGAAGCGCAGCTTGCAACCGGTCGCGGAAATATCCAGCAGCTTGCCGTTGATCGGCGATTTGAGCTTTTCGCCGCCCAGTTCAACGTTGACCAGATCGGTCAGTTTCAGTGCCGCGCGAAAGGCGTTGCGGCGCTGGTGATACACCACTTCGCTCGGCAGTTCGCCGGTATAAAAGCGATCACCTTCGCACTCTTGGATGTTCAGCGTGCCAGTGCATTCCCAGGCAATGCGCACACCCTCATGAAAACCTTCAACTTTGAAAGACTCGCCGGCGAGCAGGAAGCGCTCGCCGTCGCGCGGGATCATTTCATCAAGGGCGATGGACGCGCTGTCACGGTCGACTTTGATCAGGTAGCTCTGGAAGCGCTGGCTGCGTTCGTGGAACGTGATGATCAGCGGATCGTGGCTTTCTTGCAGCTGACGCAGGTTGCTGGAGATTTCCAGGGGCGTGGTGAGCACCTTTGGGGGCTGCGGAGCATCATCCGCGCTTAGGGCGTTTGGCACGTTTTCTCAATCTCCAGACAAAATTTGACTACGACTGGCCAGTATTTTGCCAGCATGTTTCTCGTGTTGATAGTGCGGGCTCATCGAACGGCTTACGCCTGGCTGAACGTACGCGGCTTGACGGGTTTGGCGAAAGCACCACTGGCGTCATACAGCGCTGGCGGTTCACCCCCGGTGAGGATTTTCAGCTGATTGGCCGTAGCGGCCTGCTGTACCCGGATCGACTGGCCATTGTTGACATTGGCCGCCTGGCATTGGGCGATGAGATCGGTCAGGAAGTCGCTCTGGCTGAGCAACTGGTCGCCGAGGCTCGACTGGCTGGCGAGTTGCTCAAGCCCCTGCCGATTGGTCGGCAGGTTGAGGCTGGCGAGGATTTCGCTGCGTTTGCGGCCATGCTGTTCAAGCAAAATGATCAGGGCCTGTTTGCGTGCCAGAATTTCTTCCAGCAAGGGCATGTCGCGACTATGCAAAGCGAGGGATTCGGTTTGCAGCAATTCCAGCAATTGTTGAGCTGGAGCAAAGTCGTCGATGATCAGTTGCAGTAAATGAGTGTCGTGCATGGCTGGCCTTGGGTTTTAAGCGTCCAAAAGCCTGGCGCAGGCAAAAGCCTAGCGCTGGGCTTCGAAGTTGAGCAGTTTGCTGGCTACACGGTTGCTGTCGACTTTGTAGCTGCCATCGGCAATCGCGGCTTTCAACTCGGCCACTCGGGCTTTGTCGACAGCAGGCTGATCGCGCAGCTTGTCAGTGACCTTCTGCAACTGTTGAGCCTCATTGCTGAGGTGTACCGATTCCCCGCTTTTTGCGGTACTGGCCGGTTCGGCCTGGGTATTCAGCGGCGCGGAGGTGCCGGTTTCGGCGGTTTCCCTGGCGTTGCTGGTACGTGTACTGCCCGTAAGTGACGAGGAGCTGTTCAAACGGCTGAAATCGATGACCATGTTAAAAACCTCTGGGAATTTGGACGCTTGCCATGTTTTCGGCCATCCCCTGGAAAACTTTAGGCCCATTTAGCAATAGGCCCTGCCTGCGCCGGCGCGTGTCCTGCTGCCGCACAGTTTAGGGAACCGACGAGGTCCGCGCCAGTTTTCTCATGAGCGTTTTACATGGCCACTTCCACTTGGCCTGGCGCGATGACTTGCGCCTTGATGACCCGGTTGGAGTTGAGGTTTTTCACCCGGATCTGTTCTTTCAGGCCGCCGTTGGACAGGGCTTCTCCCGGCATACGCACGGCGAGTGTGCCGGTGCGGGCGATGATGACCACTTGATCGCCCTTGCGCACGACTTCCGCCTGTTCCAGATGCACGAGCGTGATGACCTGATCGGCGACCGTTGGTCGGGTTAATTTTTGCCCGATGGCTTGATCCACCGACGTCAGAAAACCTTGATTGATTGTGCTGACGTCACGCTCTCGCAGGGTCACATCCTGCGGCTCGATAATCCCGGCGCGTTTGAGCGGTCGTGTGGTGGTCACAATCTCGCGAAACAGGCGGACTTGAGCGGGTACGAACACGGTCCAGGGCGAGCTTCCCTCACAGCGAACCTTCACGGTTACCCGTCCCAGCGGACGTGCCGGACTCTCCAAAGACGCTGTCAATTCCTTGTCGCACATGGGCATGTGCATACGGGGGTCGAGCTGGTTGACTTCGATTTCGTAGCGGCCTTCCGTTTGACTGGTAGCCAGATAGTCTTCTACGGTGAACTCAAGAAAGCCCTGAGTGACGCCGATAAGCATGTCAGGCAAGGTAACCGCATCAGCAATGGCAGGGCTGCCGGCGAAAAAGAGGCAAACGGCGGACATCGCGCAAAGCCCTCTGCGAAGGGGAGATGTCAGGCGTCGGAAAAATGTCGTTTGAGCGTTCATACGAGTTAAAAAGC
>NZ_JBIUWN010000104.1:0-8416 GCF_044743485.1 Pseudomonas sp. NPDC087614
GGGCAATCTGATCGTTTTTGATCGGTCTACCGCTTTCAAAATTGGATGAGGTTGAAGTTGGCCGGAAATACAGGGCTACTTCAGACCATCCCTAGAGGTACAGATTTTCAACCGCGCAGTTTCGGACCAGCCTCCATTCGATTTACCCGTTCTGGCCTACTACGGCACCGGTCGGCTCTGGAGTCAGAAAAAGCTGACCGCTGCATTCGAGAAGGCGGAAAACGCCGAATTTTCCAGGACGTACGCCTACCGCGATTGTCTGGATCCGGCATCCAGTTATAAGCACTTCGCTAAGTGGTACACGCGAATTTTCCGCAGTTACCGCGATGAGCAAATTCGCAACATTGAACGCGGACATCTGAGTATTGATGTCAAGGATGAGTTCGCGCATCCGATACTGGCTGTCCAGAATGCAGTAAATGCTGTCCTCGCGACTCAAACTGGCTGGAGAAATCTGGCTTACAGTAGTGAGTTTTCCGATCTCGTACTTGAACATCCAATTCATGGGACGCTGAAAGTCAGCCAACTCAGCGATGGTATCCGCAACATCGTTGCCTTGGCGGCAGATATCGCCTATCGCTGTATAAAGCTAAATCCTCACTTGGGTATTACCGCGCCTCGCCAATGCACGGGTGTGATATTGATCGATGAGGTCGACATGCACCTTCATCCTGCGTGGCAACAAACGGTCATACCTGATCTGCTCGGTGCCTTTCCAAATATTCAGTTCATCGTCACGACACATAGCCCGCAAGTAATCACCTCGGTGAGGGCAAAGTGTATCCGTGTCCTGCACACCGTAACTGAAGACAAATTGCTGCAAGTAAAAATCAGCAATGTCGATCAACAGACTCAAGGGGTCGCCAGTTCACAAGTCTTGGCATACGTGATGGGCATTGACCCCACACCTGACAATGAGCCTTCTCGCAAATTAAGCGAGTACATGGCGCTGATTCAGCAAGATCTGCATAAATCACAACAAGGTTTGGTGCTACGCGAATACCTGAACTTGCATTTTGGTACCCAGCATCCGGACATGCTTGATTGTGATCGGTTGATTCGCCTCGAAACATTCAAACGCAAACAACTGACACAAAAAAAATAAGGAAGTCGGGCGGATGCGAAAACTGATTCGAGGTACGGTTCCAAACTGTCTTGCTCGTTATAGGCATGGAATAAATAAATGGGCTGATGTGACACATGCAGACAAAGAGCAGATCCGCCAGTGTCTTCAAGCTATGCAAGATACTCGTTGCGCCTACTGTGAAGCGGATATCAGCACGATAGGACATTCGCATATCGAGCACTTTCGACAAAGGCACGGATATGCCCAAGGTGCATTCGAATGGACCAATCTCTTCAATTCATGTTGTCGGGAAGAGGCCTGCGGAAAATTCAAAGACAATTGCCCACCCTACGATCACAAAAACTTGCTTAAACCTGACGAGGATGATCCGGACGGTTTTTTGCTTTTTATCAGTGACGGCACAATCAGCCCACTCGTTAATCTGGATGACCGGGCACTGACGCGCGCCGTCGAGACGCTGCGCATATTCAATCTGGACGCGCAAAACGGGGCCTTGCGCGCCATGAGACGAGAGGCAATTCGCCCTCACCAGAAAACGGTTGAGGATCTGATGGCGATAGCCGAAGAACTGTCGCCAAACGATCTTCAGGAGTTTCTGCAAGACGAGATTCAGAGCATCGCCCATTTGCCATTCTCTACAGCCATACGACACACCCTGTCGAAATCTCGGACTGTTTGAGAGACACCTCCAGACACGCCTTCCAGGCTACGAATCCTTGCGCCTTTGCCTACAGCTACGCCAGAATCCGCCGGCTTGTGCGCCTTGGGGGCGGGTTCTATTGTGGCGCGGTCGCTGACGAATCGGTGATCGGATTTGACCGTCCGCCCAACATCAAGGCGCAGCAGCGTCCTGCACGTGTTCAGGCATTGCCTGAAATCATGTCGCGGTGGCTGTGCGTGGGACACCTTCGGGTGTGCCGGAATCCTTGATGTCCGGTCGGTCAACCCGCGTACAGCTGCCACCCTGTTTGTTTGACCGCGAACGTTGGCAGCTCCATTCATCAAGGAGCTTGACCATGATCAAACCCACACCCAACCCACCCGAAACCGACCCCACCTCCCCCTACGAATCCCTCGACTCGAAAAAGCTCAACGAAGCCGCCGAACGCGCCCTCGATCATTACCTCTGCCCGCCTGGATCCACGCCGCCGCCCCGCAAAACCCGCGGGATGTATGCCGCGACTGCCGACACCAAAAACGAGGAATTGCTGCTCGGTGCCTGCGAAACACTCGCTTCGGCCAAGACCATCGCCCATGACTTCGCCCGCCTGTTGCCCGCGCCGCAACGCAGAACGGTGCTGGGCATTGCGCAATTGATCATGCTCGGGGACTGGCGGTGAATCGGGTGCTGAATAATCTGGCGTTGCCGCAGTAGCAGGCCTCAGTGACAAGCCTTTATTGATGTGTTGTGGTGGCTGACGCCTTCGGGAGCAAGCCCCCTCCCACAGGGATCCGGGTCGATCACAAATCTTTGCCCCACCGCCAAACCTGTGGGAGCGGGCTTGCCTGCGAAGACTGACTCACAGGCAACACATGTCTCCAGGCAGAAAAAACCCACCGCCCCGTTCAACCGGGACGGCGGGTTTTGTCGTTTCAGGCCCGAATCAAATGCCGATCACACCGTATCCACCTTCAACGAATGATCATTCAGCATCCCGCTGATGATCGTCGCCGTGTCATGCCCACCGGCAACCACGCCGCCCGCCCCTGGCGTCACGCCGTAGTGGCTGGCGAGGTTGACGCCGGCCAGATCAATCGTCTGGTTCGGCGTGGCGCCGGCCAGGGCGCTGACGTCGATGGTTGTGAGTACCGAGGCGCCGCTGCCGGTGACGGTGAAGTGCAGGTAATCGTCCAGCGACGCGGTGGTGCCATTTTCGCCTTGCAGCAGTTGCGACAGGTCGAGCTTGTCGGTGCCGGGGGTGAAGTCGGTGATCAGGTCGTGGCCGCTGTTGCCCTTGAGCCACTGGAAGGTGTCGGCCCCTGCGCCACCGGTCATGGTGTTGTTGCCCATGCCGCCGATCAGCAGGTCATCGCCGCCGCCACCGTTGAGGATGTCGTTACCCAGGCCGCCGTTGATCACGTTGTTATTGTTGTCGCCGGTCAGGGTGTCGTTGAAGTTCGAACCGACGAGGTTTTCGATGCCGGTCAGGGTGTCCGTGCCGGCACCGAGGGTGTTTTGCGCACCGAGCAGGCCGAGGTTGACCGTGACCCCGGCGGTGGCATGGGCGTAGCTGGCGGTGTCGATGCCAGTACCGCCGTCGAGCAGGTCGTTGCCCGGGCCGCTGTAGAGCAAGTCATTGCCCGCGCCGCCATGCAGTTCGTTGTTGCCGGAACCGGCGGTGAGCACGTCGTTGCCGTCGCCCGCGTTGAGGATGTTGTTGCCGGTGCCGGCCACCAGAATGTCATCGCCCGATGTACCGGTGAGGGTGTGGCCATCCTGATAGCTGATGGTCACGGCGGCGGTGTCGCTGCCGCCGTGGTTGTCGTTGGCGGTGTAGGTGCCGTGGTAGTCCGGGGTGAGGTCGTGGGCCCCGGCGTAGTTGACCGTCATGGTCAGTTGGTAGTTTTCCGCGGCGTTGGTGTTGCCACCGCTGGTGTTGGTGATGTTGGTGATGTGGATCTGGTAGGTGCCATCGGCGCTGGCGGTGATGGTGCCGCCGTCAGCGATGGTCACGAACGCGCCGCCATTGAGCGAGTACTCCATGGTGATGTGCCCGGCCGCCAGGTTGTGATCCAGATTAAGGGTCTCGCCCTGTTTCAGTTTGACGGTGATCAGGTCTTCATCGTTGGCATTGGCGTTGGTCACCGCGCCGAGGTAGCCGCTGACCACCAGTACAGCGGTCATCGCGGCGGTGTTGGCCGCGAACGAGTTGCGCACGTCGGCCAGGTTCTGGTTGGCGGCGGTGTTGCTGGTGCCATTGAAGGTGATCGCCCCCGTGCCGGTGAAGTCCGCGCCCTTGGCGACCCAACCGGTGTTGAAGGTGGTCGGTGTGGCATTGAGGGTGTCGCCGTTCGGATCGGTGTCGTTGGCCAGTAGCAGTTCGCCCGGCACCACGATGTTGCTCGACAGCACGTTGGTGATGAAGTGATCGTCCGCCGCCACCGGAGGCGCGTTAGGGATCACTTTCACGGTCAACGTTGAGCTGGCGAGGTCGCCGTCGTTATCGCTGAGGGTGAAGCCGATGTTCTCGGTGATCACAGTGGTGGTGGTTTTCTGCGAGGTGTAGGTGTAGTCGCCGGTGTCGAGGTTGATCACCAGCGTGCCGCTGTTGTTGGTGGCGATGCTCAGCGTGTTGTTCACGGTGTTGAAGGTGCCGTGGTTGACGCCACCGGTGGCAGTCAGTGACCCCTGGCCGCTGAGGGCTTTGGGGTCGTAGGTGTACGTGGTGCCGTCGACCACGATGGATTTGATGAAACCGCCATCGGCGCCGAAGCTGCCGCCCTCACCCAGTAACGAACCGGTAACCGGCGCGCCTTCGACGGTGCCGGACAGCACCGAGTTGAGTTGATTGAGATCAGTGACCACTACCGCATTGGTGTTGGTGTGGCTGATGCCGTCATAGGCCAGCGGATCGAGGTTGGCGTTGCTCACGCCACTGCCCAGGCCGATCGCGTAGTTCTTGATGTTGTTGGCATCAAGGAAAGCCTTGAGTGCGGTCTCGTCAGCCGTGCCGATGTCCTGACCGTTGGTGGGTTTGCCGTCGGAGAAGAAGTAGCCGACGTTCTGCGCCCCGGTGAGTTTGCCTGCGGTGTTGAACGCCGTTTGCATGGTCGCCACGGCGGCGTCGTAGTTGGTGCCGCCACCGGCGCTGAGGCCCGCCAGGAGCGTCTTGGCCGTCGCTACATCAACCCACACCGTGGTGCGGTCAGTGGCGCTGCTGCTGAAGGTCACGAGTTGGACTTTCACATCACCGAGGTCATCGTATTTGTCGAGCAAGGCGCTGATCGCTTGCTTGGCCAGGTCCAGCCGCGACAGGCCCGGCACACCGGAGGCGTCGGCCATGCTGCCGGAGATGTCGAGCACGATGAGGATGTTGGAATCGATCTCCACCGCCGCCACCGAGCGATCCGACGCCACGGCTTTGGGCACGTCATCGACGATGTTGACCACGATGGTGCTGGTGGTGCTGTTGCCCAGCGCGTCAGTGGCTTTGTAGGTGAAACTTTCGCTCAGGGTGTTGGCCCCGTCGTTGGCGTTCGGCGAGGTTTTCGGTGCCGACGTCAGCGTGTAGGTGTAGGTGCCGTTGGCATTGAGCTGGATCTGCCCGTAGGTGCCGGTGGCGCTGCCAACCAAGGTGTAAGTGAGCGCGCCGCTGCCGCCAGTCACCGCGCCGACCAGCGTGCCGGTTGCGGTTTCGCCGGTGTTGGTCGGATCGCTGCCGGTGACCGTACCCGGGGCCAGGTCTTGGCCGTCCTGGGTCAGGTCGAGGGCTTTCTCAAAGACCGTCACGTCCTGATCGACCGAGGCCACGAGTTTGCTGTCGGCAACGTTGATGGTGAGGGTTGTGGTGCTTTCGTCGCCGTCGGTGTCGCGGATGGTGTAGGTAAAGGTGTCGGTGGCGCCGGGTGGGCTGACCGAGTTCGGATTGCTGTGGTAAATGGCGTTGCCCGCCGCATCCAGGGTCAGGTAACCGTAGGCGCCGTTGATGTTGCTGTTGAGCCCGCCAACGGCCGAAGTGCCGGTGTTGCTGCCGGCGCGCACGCCAACCACGGTGGCCGCACCATCGGCCCCGCTGATGTCATTGCCCAGCACGCTGACGTTGACCGTGCCGCCCTCCGCCACCGAGCCCGTGTCGGGTGTGGCAGTCGGCAGGTCATCGATGATGTTGACGTTGATCTGGCCGGTGGCGGTGCTGCCATCGGTGTCGGTCGCCACCACGTTGAAGTTTTCGGTGAGGCTGTTGGCACCGTTGCCGCTCGGATGGGTTTCGTTATCCACCAAGGTGTAGCTGTAGCTGACCACACCGGTCGCCGGGTTGTAACCGGTGATGGTGAACGTGCTGCCCAAGGGCGAGACGGCCGATTGCGGGAAGCCTGCAGCCACACCGTTGGTGACCACGGCGATGCCGCCGACCGTGAGGGTTTGCAGACCATCAAGCGCAGTTACGGTGAAGGTGCCGCTTTGGGTCAGCGCCGCAGTGTTGGGGTTGGTGCCGTCGCTGAGGTTTTTCTCGTAGACGGTGAGTTCGCCGCCATAGACATCGAGCCCGTTGAGCACCACCGGATCATCATTGTTGTGGATGTTCAGCATCAGGTTGGCGGTGCTGGTGTCACCGTCTGCATCGGTCAGCGTGTAGGTGAACGTTTCGGTGCCGTTGCCGCCGCCGTGCAGGTTTTTGAAATCGGTATCATTGGTGTCCAGGGTGTAGGTGTAAGTGCCGTTGGCGTTGAGCACCAAGGTGCCGTAAGTGCCGACGATGGTGGCGGGCGTGATCGGCCCGGCATTCGGCCCGGTCGCCACCACGTCCGCCCCTTGCACATCGTTGGTCAATACGTTGCCGGTCAGCGTCAATTGGGTTTCCGATGCGGTGTTCGCGTTGCTGTCGTTCATCGCTTTGGGCACGTCATCGACGATGCTGACGACGATGGTGCTGGTGACGATGTTGCCCAGCGAATCGGTGGCCTGATAGGTAAAGCTTTCGGTCAGGGTGTTGGCACCGTCGTCGGCATGCGGCGTGGTGGTTGCCGGCGATGTCAGGGTGTAGGTGTAGGTGCCGTTGGGGTTGAGCACGATCTGTCCGTAGCTGCCGATGGCGCTGCCGACCAGCGCATAGCTGATCGCACCGACGGCGCCCGTGACCGAGCCGACCAACGTGCCAGACGCGGTTTCACCGGTGCTGGTCGGATCGCTGCCAGTCACCGTACCGGCGGCCAGGTCGGCGCCATCCTTGGTCAGGTCCAGGGCTTTCTCGTACACGGTGACGTCGGTATCGCTGACCGCACACAGTTTGCTGTTGGAGACATCGATGGTGATGGTCGTGGTGCTTTCATCACCGTCGGAATCACGCACGGTGTAGGTGAACACATCGAACGCGCCAGGCCCATTCACGGCATTGGGCGCGCTGTGGTAAACCGCGTTGCCGTTGGCATCCAGCGTCAGGTAACCGTAAGTGCCGTTGATCTGGGTGTTCAAACCACCGAGGGCCGAGGTAGAGGTATCTGAACCGGCGCGCACGCCAACCACGGCGCCCGTAACGGCCGGGCCATCGGCGCCACCAATGTCGTTGTCCAGCACATTGCCGCTGACGGTGCCGCCCTCTGCCACCGACGCCGAATCGGGGTGAGCGCTGGGCAAGTCATCGATGATGTTGACGTTGATCTGGCCGCTGGCAGTGCTGCCGTCGGTGTCGGTCGCCACCACATTGAAGTTCTCGGTGATGCTGTTGGCGCCGTTGCCATTGGAATGGGTTTCGTTATCCACCAAGGTGTAGCTGTAGCTGACCACGCCGGTCGTCGCGTTGTAGCCGGTGATGGTCAGCGTGCTGCCGAGCGGCGTGACCACCGATTGCGGGAAACCTGCGGCGACGCCACCAGTCACCACGGCGATGCCACCGACGGTGAGGGTTTGCAAACCGTCGAGTGCGGTGACGGTGAAGGTGCCGCTCTGGGTCAGCGCTGGCGCGTCAGGGCTGGTGCCGTCGCTGAGGTTTTTCTCGTAAACGGTGAGTTCACCGCCATAGACGTCGAGGCCGTTGAGAATCACCGGGTCGTCGTTGTTGTGGATCTGCAAAACCAGATTCGCGGTGCTGGTGTCACCGTCCGAATCGGTGATGGTGTAGGCGAAGGTTTCGGTGCCGTTGCCGCCGCCGTGCAGCGCTTTGAAATCCGCATCACTGGTGTTCAGCGTGTAGGTGTAAGTGCCGTTGGCGTTCAATACCAACGTGCCGTAGGTGCCGGTGAATGTACCGGCCGTCACCGGCCCGGTGGGTACACGGTCGGCGCCTTGCACGTCGTTGGTCAGGACGTTGCCGGTCAGGGTCAGTTGGGTTTCCGAAGCCGTGGTTGCGTTGCTGTCATCCACCGCTTTTGGCAGGTCGTCGATGATGTTGATGTCGAGGGTCGCGTTGGCGGTGGTGCCGTTGTCATCGACCACGGTCACGGCGAACTGCTCAGGCAGGTTGTTCGCGCCATTGGCGGTGGGATGTGCTTCGTTGTCGACCAGGGTGTAGCTGTAGCTGACCACGCCGGTTGTCGCGTTGAAACCGGTAATCGTCAGCGTGCTGCCCAAAGGCGTAGTGACCGATTGCGGGAAACCGGCGGCCACGCCATTGGTGACCACGGCGATGCCGCCGACGGTCAGCGTGGTGACGCCGTCCAAAGCCGTGATGC
>NZ_JBIUWN010000104.1:8511-15235 GCF_044743485.1 Pseudomonas sp. NPDC087614
AACGTGCCGTAGGTGCCGGTGAATGTACCGGCCGTCACCGGCCCGGTGGGTACACGGTCGGCGCCTTGCACGTCGTTGGTCAGGACGTTGCCGGTCAGCGTGAGCAAGGTTTCCGAGGCGGTCGACGCGTTGCTGTCATCGAACGCTTTGGGCACGTCGTCGATGATGTTGATGTCCAGCGTACCGGTCGCGGTATCGCCATTGCTGTCGCCGGCGATCACGGTGAACTGTTCGCTGAGACTATTGGCGCCGCCACCCGTCGCATGGGTGTCGTTGCCATTGAGGGTGTAGCTGTAACTGACCACGCCGGTCGCCGCGTTGTAACCGGTGATGGTCAGGGTGTTGCCCAGTTGCGTGGTGATCGATTGCGGGAAACCGACGGCCACCCCACCGCTGATCACGTTGATGCCGCCGATGCTCAGACTGTTCAAACCGTCCGGTGCCGTTACCGTGAAGCTTGCGTTTTGGGTCAGCGCGCCAGCATTGGCCGCCGAGCCATCTGGCAGATTCGCTTCGTTGAGTGTCAGTTCGCCCCCGGGCACGGCAAGGCCGGTGAGGGTCACGAGGTTGTTGACGGGTGGCACGACAGGCGCGGGGGTGCCATCGCCGTTATCGATCACAGCGTTTTGGCGTACTTCGGGAAATTCGGGAATGCCATTGAACCCGGCAGTGGGGAAACCGATGATCGGATCAACCCGCCCGCCGACTTCCGTCAGCAAGACAAAACTGTGCCCACCGCCCACTGCACCACCGGTATCGCCCGGGGCGTTGGGGCCAGCGGCGGTGGCTTCAGCGGTTTTGGTCGGGTCGTCACCGGCGGCGATGGCTTTCTGAATCTGCTCGACGTCAGTCAGTTGCGCTTCGCTCGGGGTCACAGCCTCCGGCGCGTTCACATGGGCGGCCTGATCGGCGAGCAATTGGCCGGTCATGGTCAGGCTGCTGTCGCGGCCCAGGGTCAAATCCTGGCCATTTTGCAGATGAACGGCGACGGCGCCTTCGGCCCCGGTGATCAGTTGATCGCCAGCAAACAAACGGTCGCCCTCGACCAAGGCGCGACGAGTGCCGTCAGTACCTTGCGCGAAAACCTGACCAATGACTTTAGTGACGATACCAATGAGCGTTGCCATGTGAATTCCTCCGCTGCCGACCACCGTCGGCACTGGTTCGCGAAGCAGCCCATGGCTCAATCGGGTTGTCGGGGCGACGCTCGCACCCTCGACAGTTCGTTTGGCCGGTGACGCCTCAAGGGGAAACTTCAGTGCTATCAAGCACTTGCAAACCCCGATTGAAGCAGCACACCGACTAACGCTACGTAACGGTGGTGAATCACCCAGGTGACAAAAATCTGTCACCCCTCAACCGCTACGCGTCCCTCCCCTTCAGCAGTACTTCGCCGTATGTCGCAAAGTGAATGGAACTTTCCTCAAGCCTTTTCGCGCTCCCTAAAGCACATAAAACAAAGGCTTTCGACCTGAACAATGTGCCGGTTTTTACAAAGCGCATAAGTTTTTTTCGGCATAAGCCTTATGAAAATTTTTTCTTAGCTACGCTTCAGGATGTTCTTAGCTCTGTTGTTACAAGAGTGAAACGCCTACAGCTAAAAATACCGCCAAATTTTTGGCGACAGTAACACACCATCAGGAATCAGGGAGATGCACCCATGCGCGTTCTAACCCCCCTCTGCAGCGCGGTTTTGCTGGCCATGGCTTGCACTTCTCAAGCTCAGGCCATGAACCTCACCGAGGCGATTCAAAGCACCATCGCCACGCACCCGGAACTGGCTTCACGCGTGGACGCACGCCTGGCTGCAGATGAACAAATCAAAGTCGCCAAGGGCGGTTTCTACCCGTCCGTCGATTTGAACGCATCCTACGGGCGCGGCTACAGCGACAACACCACGACCCGGTCGCTGGGTAACCACCACACCTCGATCCTCAACTACACACAGTCCGAATTGCGGCTGCGGCAGATGCTCTTCGACGGTTTCAACACCGCCAACGAGGTTGAACGCACCAAAGGCGTGTCCAACTCGCGCGCTTACTACGCGCAAGGCACCGCTCAGGATCTGGCCCTGCGCACCATCGAGGTTTACCTCGAAGTGCTCAAGCGCCGCGAACTGGTGACCCTGGCCCGCAACAACCTGCAGGCGCACTTGCGTGTAAACGACCAGATTGGCCTGCGTACCGAGCGCGGTGTTGGTAGCACCGCCGACTCCGACCAGTCGGGTGCCCGTAAGGCACTGGCGCAAAACAACCTCGATACCGCTGAAGTCGATCTGGCCGATGCCGAATCGAATTTCTACAGCGTGGTCGGGCGCATGCCCGACGAGCTGGAAGCGCCGGCATCGACCCGTGGCGAGTTGCCCGCCACCCTGCCGGAAGCCCAGCAGAGCATGGTCGAGAACAACCCGTATCTGAAATCCGCACAGGCCGATGTGCAGTCGGCAGAGAGCCAGTACGAAGTGGCCAAATCGCCGTTCTACCCTCGCTTCGACGCGGAAGCGGCAGTGGGCGCGAACAACAACGTGCAGGGTGACCAGGGCCACGACAACGAATGGCGCGTGGGCGTGGTGATGAACTACAACCTGTTCCGCGGCGGCAGCGACAAGGCACGACTGGCCTCCGATGCACACCAGATCAATCAGGCCATGGACATCCGCAACAACGCCCTGCGCCAGCTCAACGAGAACATTCACCTGGCCTGGAACGCCATGGTCAACGCCAAGAAACAAACCCCGACCGCCCGCGAATACGCCGAAACCACCAAACGCGTGCGCGCCGCGTATCAGGACCAGTTCGGCCTCGGCCAACGCACCCTGCTCGACTTGCTCGACAGTGAAAACGAGCTCTACAACGCCAACCGCCGCTACACCGAAATCCGTTACACCGAGGAATACTCGATGTACCGCGTGCTGGCGAACATGGGTCAGTTGCTGAGCAAACAACGGGTGGTGCTGCCTGCCGACGCGATCGCTGCGACCGAAGTGAAAAACGAAGCGCGCTTGCCTGAACTGAAGTAAGTCCAATGAAGCGGTAACAGGGGAACAATCAATATGACCAGCATGGAACCCGGCCATTGCGGAGTCGATCCGCGGCTGAGCTTCGATGATCCGTTACTCGACGGTCTGTTGATCCTCTGCAAACTCCATGGCGCGACGGTCAGTCGCGCCAGCCTGAGTGCCGGTCTGCCGCTGAACAAACAACGCCTGAGCCTTGATCTGCTGCCCCGCGCCGCCGCCCGTGCCGGGTTACAGGCACGGTTGTTGCGGCGAGACCTGAACGACATTTCGCCGCTGAACCTGCCGCTTCTGTTGCTGCTCAACGACGGTCGCACCGCCGTGTTGCGGCGTTTCGGCGACGACGGCAAAGCGCTGATCCTGCCCAGTGAAGCCGATGGCGGCGAGCAATGGGTCAGTCGCGAAGAGCTCAGCGAGCACTACAGCGGCCAGGCCTTGTTCGCTCGACCTCGGCATGAACTCGAAGACCTGCGCTCACCGCTGGTGCCACGGGTACATGCATGGTTTCGCGACACCCTGAAGCTGTCGAAATGGCTGTACAGCGATGCAATTCTCGCCAGTTTCCTGATCAACCTTTTAGGCCTGATGGTGCCGCTGTTCGTCATGCAGACCTACGACCGCGTGGTGCCCAATCAGGCCACCTCGACCCTGTGGGTGTTGTCGATCGGTCTACTGATCGGCACCGGTTTCGAACTGGTATTACGGGTGGTGCGCGCGCACCTGCTCGACACCGCCGGCAAGAAAACCGACGTGATCCTTTCCGCGACGTTATTCGAGCGCATCACCGGCATGTCGATGAAGGCGCGACCGGCGACCATCGGCGGTTTCGCCCAGAGCATTCATGACTTCCAGGGCCTGCGCGAATTTCTTACGGCGGTAACCCTGACCAGCCTGATCGACCTGCCCTTCGTGGTGTTGATGCTGGTGGTCATCGGCCTGCTGGGCGGCTGGCTGGTGATGATCCCGCTGCTGGCCTTCCCGATCACCATCGTCTTCGCGATGATCATTCAGGTGCGTCTGCGCGACACGGTGCAAAAAAGCCTGAGCCTGGGCGCTGAGCGTCAGGCGCTGCTGATCGAAACCCTCGGTGGCCTGGAAACCCTCAAGGCCTGCAGCGCCGAAAGCGAGCGCCAGCACAAATGGGAAAGCACCCACGGCGCCCTCACCCGCCTCGACAGCCACGCGCGCAACCTCTCGGCGCTGGCGACCAACGGCACGCTGTTCATTCAACAGTTTTCGGGGATGGCGACGATTGTCGCCGGGGTCTACAGCATCATCGCCGGCAACCTCAGTGTCGGGGCGCTGGTGGCAACCTACATGCTCGGCAGCCGCGTGCTCGCCCCCCTGGGGCAGATTGCCGGGCTGATCACTCGCTACCAGCAAGCGCAACTGACCATGAAAAGCACCGACGCGCTGATGTCGTTGCCACAGGAACGCGACGGCAAACAGCGACCGCTGGAGCGTACGCAACTGCAAGGCGCACTGGACGTCAGCGGTGTGACGTTTCACTACAACGGCCAGAATGCGCCGGCCCTGAGCAACGTCACTTTCAGCCTGAAGCCCGGAGAACGGGTCGGCATCATTGGCCGTAGCGGCTCAGGCAAAAGTACCCTGGCGCGGCTGGTGATGGGGTTCTACGAACCGGAGGAAGGCCAGTTGCTGCTCGACGGCCTCGACCTGCGGCAACTGGATGTCGCCGACCTGCGCCAGCAGATCGGTTACGTCGCCCATGACCTGCCGCTGCTGGCGGGCAGCCTGCGCGACAACCTGACCCTCGGCGCGCGCTACGTCAGCGATTCACGGATGCTTGAAGTGGCCGAACTGACCGGTGTCACCGAACTCGCCCGGCAGCATCCACAAGGCTTCGACCGCCCCGTCGGCGAGCGCGGGCAATTGCTGTCCGGCGGTCAACGCCAGGCCGTATTACTCGCTCGGGCATTGCTGCTCGACCCGCCCATCATGCTGCTCGACGAACCGACCAGCGCCATGGACAACAGCAGTGAGGACCTTCTGCGTCAGAAACTGCACAACTGGGTACAAGGCAAAACCCTGCTGCTGGTCACCCACCGCACCTCGATGCTGAGCCTGGTGGACCGGTTGCTGGTACTGGACAACGGCCGGATCGTCGCCGACGGTCCGAAAGAAGCGGTCATCGATGCGCTGCGCAAGGGCCGTGTCGGCTCGGCGGCGGTCTAGGAGTTGCCCCATGTCTGCTTCTTCAGATAGCAAATCACGCGGCTACTTCGACAGTTTCAGCAAAAGTGCCGAAGCCGATTTCATGCCGGAAACCGCCGGCGCCTCGTTGCAGGATTCGCCGCGCTGGTCGCGGATTACCGTGTGGCTGGCGGCGGGGTTGCTGATCAGCGCGCTGGTCTGGGCCAAGTTCGCGGTGCTGGAAGAAGTGACCATGGGCGAAGGCAAGGCGATTCCGTCGAGCAAGGTTCAGGTGATTCAGAACCTTGAGGGCGGCATCGTCACCGAGATTTTCGTCCGTGAAGGCCAGATGGTGAACAAGGGCGACACCCTGTTGCGTCTGGATGACACGCGCTTTTTATCGAACAAGGGCGAGAGCGAAGTCGACCGATATGCATTGACCGCACAGGTCGAACGGCTGGCGGCAGAATCGGAAGGTCGGCCGTTCAAACTCTCCGAAGAGGTCATCGCCAAGGCCCCGCAAGTGGCTGAAGACGAGCGCTCACTATACGAACAACGCCAGCGGCGACTGGCCAGCGAACAGCGCACCTTGACCGAACAGTTACGGCAAAAGACTCAGGAACTGGCGGAGTTCCGCTCCAAGCAAGGCCAATTCAGTTCAAGCCTGTCATTACTGCAACAAGAGATGAACATGTCCGAGCCACTGGTCAAGGCCGGCGCGGTATCGCCGGTGGAGATCCTGCGGCTCAAGCGCAGCGCGGTGGAAATCCGTGGCTCGCTGAATGCGACGACACTGGCGATTCCTCGTGCGGAATCGGCGATTGCCGAGATCCGCAGCAAGATCGACGAATCGGAACAGACCTTCCGCTCGGAAGCCGCCAAAGAGCTGAATGAAAAACGCACCGACCTGTCGAAAATCACTGCAACCAGCATCGCCATCGACGACCGCGTCAGCCGCACCACCGTGACCTCACCGGTACACGGGGTGATCAAGCAATTGAAGGTCAACACCATCGGCGGCGTGGTCCAGCCGGGCAGCGACATGTTGGAAATCGTGCCGCTGGAAGACAACCTGCTGATCGAGGCCAAGGTGCGTCCGCAAGACGTCGCGTTCCTCCATCCGGGTCAGAAAGCCATGGTCAAGTTCAGCGCTTATGACTACACGATCTACGGTGGGCTCAGCGCCAAGCTTGAGCTGATCGGCGCCGATACCATCACTGATGACAAGGGCAACAGCTTCTATCTGATTCAGGTGCGTACCGATAAAAATCATTTGGGCGGGGATGTGAAACCCCTGCTGATCATCCCGGGGATGGTGGCGACGGTGGACATCATTACCGGGGAGAAAAGTGTGCTGGATTACCTGCTCAAACCAGTGCTCAAGGCCCGAACCGAGGCGATGCGCGAACGCTAGTGATTCCTGATTTTGTGATGATTGATCTGGCGCTTTCGCGAGCAAGCCCGCTTGTATGGTAGGACTTGAAGGGAGGAGGAGGGACAAGGCTCGATTCTGACTGTTAGCGCAGTACAGACCGTGGGAGATTTCACCCTCCT
>NZ_JBIUWN010000105.1:0-15131 GCF_044743485.1 Pseudomonas sp. NPDC087614
AACCGTCCATGCAGGCTTGCATGGCGCAGATCGGGTCAACTTCGGAGACCTTGACGATCATGCCTTCCTGACGCAGGGACTGGGCCGAGCCCTTGCCCACGTCACCGTAACCGATGACCAGCGCTTGCTTGCCGGACAGCAGGTGGTCGGTACCGCGCTTGATCGCGTCGTTCAGGCTGTGACGGCAGCCGTACTTGTTGTCGTTCTTGGACTTGGTCACCGAGTCGTTGACGTTGATGGCCGGGATTTTCAGCTCGCCCTTGGCCAGCATGTCCAGCAGACGGTGTACGCCGGTGGTGGTTTCTTCGGTCACGCCGTGAACGCGATCCAGAACCTGCGGGTACTTGTCGTGCAGCAGTTGAGTCAGGTCGCCGCCGTCGTCGAGGATCATGTTGGCGTCCCATGGCGCGCCATCCTTCAGGATGGTCTGCTCCAGGCACCACTCGTACTCTTCTTCAGTTTCGCCTTTCCAGGCGAAAACCGGGATGCCGGCCGCAGCGATAGCGGCAGCGGCCTGATCCTGAGTCGAGAAGATGTTGCACGACGACCAGCGTACTTCGGCACCCAGGGCAACCAGGGTTTCGATCAGCACGGCAGTCTGAATGGTCATGTGGATGCAGCCGAGGATCTTGGCGCCTTTCAACGGCTGTTCGCCGGAGTATTTGCGACGCAGACCCATCAGGGCTGGCATTTCCGATTCGGCGATGATGGTTTCGCGACGGCCCCAGGCAGCCAGGGACATGTCGGCCACTTTGTAATCGTTAAAATCTGCAGGCGTGATAACAGCGCTCATGAAGAGCCTCCATTCGTAATGTATGCGAATGGGCGCCGTTGTGCGTTTAGTGTCTGGCTTAAGGCCAGTCAACGCCCCATCCGAGCCTGACAGGTTGAACCTGCTGCAGCGCCCCTCGGACAGGTGGCGGGAAAACGGTAGCAAGTGAACGTTACCGTTTTGAAACGGGGGCGATTATAGCTGTCTAGACTGATCTTCCAAAGGCTTTCTGTCGGCCAAATGAAGATCGCCAATGGCGACCATAGTCGAAGGCTCATGGAGCATGACCGATCAGTCTGCCAAGATGGCGCCCATCTTTCGGCAAATGCTCAGGAGTGAACATGAATTTCCACACCCGCAAATGGGTAAAACCCGAAGACCTCAACCCCAACGGCACGCTGTTCGGCGGCAGCCTGTTGCGCTGGATCGACGAAGAAGCGGCGATTTACGCCATCGTCCAGTTGGGCAATCAGCGCGTGGTGACCAAGTACATCTCCGAAATCAACTTTGTCAGCGCCTCGCGTCAGGGCGACATCATTGAGCTGGGCATCACCGCCACCGAGTTCGGCCGCACCTCGATCACGCTCACGTGCGAAGTGCGCAACAAGATCAGCCGCAAGAGCATTCTCACCGTCGAGAAAATGGTCTTTGTGAACCTGGGGGAAGACGGCTTGCCGGCCCCGCATGGGCGGACCGAGATCAAGTACGTCAAAGACCAGTTCAAGGACGATGAACGGGTCACTCCGTAACATCGGCAGCGAGCAAGTCACGCTCCCGCAGTTTCAGCGCAGCCCCTGTGGGAGCGGGCTTGCCCGCGAGGGCGGTGTGGCAGGCGGCGAAGATTTTCCCGCCTACTGAACAGCCATGAGCGCCGGAGGTCGTAGCTAAAAGCCCCCACCGGTTCCGACGCTATGACAACCCCTACAGACGGCAAGACCCCTGACCTCTCGGCCAAAGAGCAAGACGATGTCAAGGAAAGCCAACCGCCCCGTGCGGCGGTGCTGCACGAAATCATTCGCTCCCAAGGTGATCATGAACTGGAGCGCAGCATCGCTGCGTTGTGGTGGTCGGCGCTGGCCGCCGGGCTGACCATGGGGTTGTCGCTCATGGCCATGGGCTTGCTCAACTCTCGCCTGCCCGACGGTGAAGCGTTCAAGGTGATTGCCAGCTTCGGCTACTGCGCCGGCTTCCTCGCGGTCATTCTCGCCCGCCAGCAACTGTTCACCGAAAACACCCTGACTGCCGTGTTGCCGGTGATGAGCAAACCCTCCCTGGCCAACTTTGCTCGTCTGATCCGCCTGTGGACAGTGGTGTTGGTCGGCAACTTGTGCGGCACCATTCTGGTGGCTTACGGAATGCTGGAACTGCCGATTTTCGATAACAACACGGACCTGGCCTTTCTCGAAATCGGTCGCAAGGTCATGGAAAACCAGCCAAGCCAGATGTTTGCCAAAGGCATCGTATCCGGCTGGATGATCGCCACCATGGTCTGGATGATTCCGTCCATGGAGAGCGCGAAGATCTGGATCATCATCCTCATCACTTACCTCATGGCGCTCGGCGATTTCACCCATATCGTGGTGGGTTCGGCAGAAGTGTCGTATCTGGTGTTTGCCGGCGAGTTGCCGTGGAGTGATTTCTGGATGGTGTTCGCAGGGCCGACGCTGGCCGGGAACATCATTGGCGGTAGCTTCATCTTCGCGCTGATCAGTCATGCGCAAATCCGTAGCGAAAGCCGGCCAGTGAAATCCGCCGCCCCTGACGACGCTTGTGGCAAATCGAAGAAGGATTGAGTGCGGTCAGGCTAGGCGGTTGAAAGTGCCTTGCACAAAGCGCTCATCATGTTCGGCCGGTCAGTCTGAACATAGCTGATCAGCGCGATCTCTCGGTCATACCGATCATTGCCAACCCGGCTCACGGCACATTTATGGCCCCATTGTTCAAAGCCCGACCAATAAGGCACGAGGCTCACGCCAAGACCTCCAGTCACGAGCATGGCGATGGTCTCCAATGCATCCAGATCTACCAACGGCGTCGGTATCAATCCATGGTCCGCCAAATAATGTTCGGCATGCCGCCCACCCCACGAATCAGGATCGTAGCGGATGTACGGTTGGGTCATCAGTTGGGTCGGGATGCTATCGGCGCACTCTTGCTTCGACAGAAACACCAGAGGTTCCTTGCGTAGCGATACCGCCTGCAGGGCTTTAGGCAACTCAAACGGCGGAACGACGAGGATCGCAGCGTCCACTTCTCCCGAAAGAAGCGCTTGATACAACGACCGCGATGTTCCGGGCACGATGACCGGCGTGAGCCCCGGCGCCAACTCGGTCAGTGCTCGCAATGCCCCGGGTAGCAGCCCCGTGAGAACAGTAGAAACAGCGCCTATTCTCAACTGCCCGGTAAGCCCCCGCACGTCAGCATCTGCGGCCAGTAATTCGATTTCGCGAACGATGCGTTTAGCTCTGGGCAATAAACCAAGGCAGGCTTGACTCGGCTTGGCTGCGTGCCCGACGCGAGATAGCAGCTCAAAACCGAGTTGCCGTTCGAGCACGAGCACTCGCTGGCTGATCGCCGCTGCCGTCAACCCTTCGATGCGTGCGGCATGTGCTATGGAGCCTGATTCCACGACGGCGATGAGGCTCTTCAAGTAACGCGTATCCATAAGAAATACTTTCGATATCGAAAAAATTACATGCTATCTCTTTTGATATAAATCGCACAGTCTTCAACTCGCCAGTTATTTCCGTCTTCCGGCGACCTTCAGGAGCTACCTATGCAATCTATTTTTCATGTTGCTATTCACGTCAGCGATCTGGAACTTTCCCGCCAGTTCTATGGTGAGTTGCTGGGATGTGAGGAAGGTCGTAGCACCGATACCTGGGTCGATTTCAATTTTTTCGGGCATCAATTGTCGTTGCATTTGGGAGAGCCCTTTAGGGTAACTAACACAGGGAAAGTAGGTGAGCACGACGTACCGATGCCCCATCTTGGCGTGATACTCGAGATGTCGGACTGGATTGTTTTAAAAGACCGTTTGATCAAAGGCCGAGTGAATTTTGTTCTACCCCCCAGCATTCGTTTTCCAGGAGAGCCTGGTGAGCAAGCAACCATGTTTTTTCTGGATCCCGCCGCAAATCCTATCGAGATAAAAGGCTTCACTGACTTGCAGTCAGTTTTTGCCGCTTGAAGTTTCCATGTAGTGCACTCCCATCAAGTGCTTTTCGAAGGGAAGCCCAAGGAGCGATATGCAAACTTTTAATAACGCAGACGCCACTGCTATTTCGCACATGGTGCGTTCTGGTGTCGTGAGCGCAGAAACGGTCGCCGAGCACTTTCTTGAATGTGTCGAATCGCAAGAGCGAAGCATAAATGCGTTTGTGTCCTTCGACCCGGACAAGGTGCGCAGTCAAGCTTGCCAATTAAAAAACAGCGATGCGAAAGGCCTCCTGGCGGGTGTGCCCGTGGGGGTCAAAGACATCTTTGACACCCTGGATCATCCCACCCGTTTTTACTCCCCCATCTATGAGGACAACCGGCCTTCGCGTGACGCTCATGTCGTCGCGCTTCTGCGCCAGGCCGGAGCCGTCATCATGGGCAAGACCCATACCACCGAATTCGCTTACATGCATACCGGTCCAACCCGCAACCCACATGATCTTGACAGAACTCCAGGAAGTTCAAGTGCCGGTTCGGCAGCGGGAATGGCGGCAGGCTTTTTTCCAATCGCATTGGGCTCACAGACAGCCGGATCATTGATCAAGCCAGCATCCTATTGCGCACTGTATGCGTTCAAACCTTCGTATGGGTTGATTTCTCTAGAGGGGGTCAAACCCTTGGCGCCGAGCTTCGATACGGTGGGTTGGTATGGCCGCTCCGTGCGTGATCTGGAACTGATGGCTCAAGTCTTGATCCCCGGTTTGGCCAAGGGTGTTAATGATCGTCGTTTATGTAAGTTCGGCTTCTGTCGTACCGCCCGTTGGGATCAGGTCGACGAGGATGTGGCGCAATCACTGGACGCTGCTGTTGAAGAACTGAGATTGGCGGGACATCAAGTGAGCGAGGTGTTGCTGCCTGAGGAGTTTGCTGCGGTATTTGATGACCATCTGCTGATAAACGATTGCGAGGGCGCTCGTTCATTGGCCAAAGAACTGCAAGCACATCCTGACAAACTAAGTGAAGAATTATTGGCCATGATCGAGCGCGCCAGTCTGACGACGTGGGAGCAAGAGTCAGCGGCAAAGAAGCGTTTGGCAACGTTGGCCACGGTGTTGGAACCGATATTCGAGCCTTTCGATGCCGTCCTGGGGGCAAGTTGTGGCATCGTCGCTCCGAAGGGCCTGGGCGCTACCGGACCTTCCGATTTCAGCAAATTCTGGATGGCGTTTGGCTTGCCTCAAATTAACCTCCCTCTGGTTCGCGATATCGGGGCGTTACCCGCAGGGCTTCAAATGATTGGAAGTTTTAGAGGCGACAGCATTCTGTTACACGCTGCCGAGCAGGTTGATGCGGTGCTGAGAGCTGCTGGTTAATACGCAGGCGCTGTGGCATCTGCTCGGGATGCTGAGCAGGCCGTCGCAGAGCGAGTGCTCTGCGAAGGTGCCTGATTGAGCTGTCAGTGTGCTGAATCGGCAGCGCTGACGTTCTGTGCACGGGTCACCCCGCGAACGACGCGGCCAATGGTCAGGCCCTGAAGCAGGATCGATGACAGCACCACGATGTAGGTGATGCTCAGCAGCAGATCACGCTCTTGCCCCAGTGGCAGCGACAGCGCCAGGGCCACCGAGACCCCGCCGCGCAACCCGCCCCACGTCAGCACGCGGATGGTACCGCGTGGCACGGTGCGCCAGCGCCGCAACAGCAGGATCGCTGGGGCCACGGTGAGCAAGCGCGACAGCAGGATCGCCACCGCCAGCAAGCTCGCCGCTGCTACGTGCAACCAGTTGAACGGCAGCAACAACAGCTCCATGCCGATCAGCGCGAACAGCAGGGCGTTGAGCATGTCATCGAGCAACTCCCAGAAGCCGTCGAGGTATTTGCGCGTCATGTCGTTCATCGCCAGGTTGCGGCCCAGGTTGCCGATGATCAGTCCGGCAACCACCATCGCAATCGGTGCCGAAACATGCAACTCACTGGCCATCGCCGAGCCGCCGATCACCAGTGCCAAGGTCAGCATCACTTCGATCTGGTGCTGCTCGATGCTCTTGATCATCAGATAGACCAGATAACCGATCAGCCCACCGAACAGCACGCCGCCGATGGCTTCGTGAGCGAACAGCATGGCCGTGGCGCTGACGGTCGGGGTTTCGCCGAGTTGGGCAATGCCCAGCAGCACGGTAAACACCACGACGGCGGTACCGTCGTTGAACAGCGACTCGCCGACGATGGTGGTTTTCAGTGGTTTCGAGGCATTGGCGGTACGCAATACACCGAGCACCGCGATCGGGTCGGTGGGCGAAATCAGCGCACCGAACAACAGGCAGTAGAGGAAACTCACGTGCCAGCCGAACAGCGCGAAAATGTAGTAGGCAAGGCTGCCGATCAGCGTGGTAGCGATCAAGACACCAACGGTTGCCAACAGACCGATAGGCCAGCGATAGCTGCGCAGGTCATTCAGATTGACGTGCAAGGCGCCGGCGAACAGCAGGAACGACAGCATCCAGTTCATCAGCAGATCGCCGAAGTCGATCTGGCCGATCAGTTGCTGCACACGCTCTTCGAGGCCGGGATAGCCGAGCACGCTGAGCCCCTGTAGCAGCAAGGAAAACATCAGTGCGGTCACCATCACGCCGATGGTCGGCGGCAGGCCGATGAAGCGGAAGTTGACGAAGGTGAGCAGGGTGGTGAGGCAGATGAAAGCGGCTACGAGCTCGAGCATCCGGGGTCCTTGGGATGAGGTGTGGAAAGACAGCGCACCGATTCTTCAGTGCAAGGGTTGGATGGGCTGAATCAGGCTGGGGACACAGTGAGGTGTGATCCGATGAAGAGACCTTCACCCCGGCCCTCTCCCGGAGGGAAAGGAGCCGGTGCTGTTTATCAGTGTGCAATGGAGTGCGGCGTGATCGCTTGCGGTATAAACAGTTGCTGATATATCACGCATCCATAACCTGACTGACGGGTGCAGGGTCAACCACAAAAAAGGAGTGGGGTGTGCTGGCGACGGCTCTGGTGTTGATAGCGGCGCTGCTGCATGCGGCGTGGAATACCCTGATCAAATTCAGCGCCGAGCGGCTGCTGGTGGTGGCGTGCATGGACAGCGTGGCGCTGTTGTTTGTCGCTGTCGCGTTGCCCTTTGTGAGCTTGCCTCCCGCAGACATCTGGCCGTGGATTCTGGCTTCGGCAGCTTTTGAACTGCTGTATCGCTATCTGCTGATTCAGGCGTATCGGGTCGGCGACCTCGGGCTGGTCTATCCGCTGATGCGTGGTTTGTCGCCGCTGGTGGTGCTGGCGCTGACGCTGATCTTTGCCGGTGAGGAACTCAGCACTCAGCAGATATTCGGCATCATGCTGATTCCGTTCGGGATGGCATGCCTGCTGTGGCAGGGCGGCGGCGGTAAACATTTACCGTGGTCGATGCTGCCCGTGGTGGCGCTTATCGGCCTGTGCATTGGTTGCTACACCTACATCGATGGTCAAGCGTTGCGGCGCTGGTCGCATCCGCTGGATTACCTGGTCTGGGTCACGCTGCTCAGCGCTTGGCCATTTCCCTTGCTGGCGTGGGCCGCCAAGCGCTCGGCGTTCATACAGTTCTGGCGTGAGCAATGGAAGTTGGGGCTGGCGGTCGGGTTCTGCGTATTGTTCAGCTACGCTCTGGTGCTGTGGGCGATGCAATTGGGCTCGATTGCCGAGGCAGCGGCGTTGCGCGAGATCAGCGTGATCCTGGTGGTGCTGTTCGGCATGCGTTATCTGAAAGAACCTTTCGGTCGGCCGCGGCTCTTAGCCTGTGGGCTGGTGCTGATCGGCATGCTGGTCATGAAGTTCTGACCGCCCGCAAACCCTATCACTCGAAAAAGGATGGCGTTATGACGGTGGCTTTATGGTGTGTGTTGATCGCGATCTTTTTGCCGTATGTGTGCACGATTGTGGCCAAGGTCTCGGGCGGTTTCAGGCTGAGCGACAATCATGATCCCCGGGATTTTCTCGACAGCGTCGGTGGCGTAGCCCGGCGGGCGCATGCGGCGCAGATGAACAGCTTTGAGGTGATGCCGGCGTTTGCGGCGGCGGTGATCGTTGCGCATCTGGTGGGCACGGCGCAGTTGGTGACGGTCAATGTGCTGGCGGTGCTGTTTATCACCAGTCGCCTGCTTTACATCATCTGCTATCTGGCGGACTGGGCGATTTTGCGGTCGCTGGTGTGGTTTGTCGGGATGGGATTGATTGCTTCGTTCTTCTTTGTGTCGATCTGATTCTGGGGTGTGGCTGCTGGCTCTTCGCGAGCAGGCCCGCACCCACGGGGATGTATTCCAACTGTGGGAGCGGGCTTGCTCGCGAAAGCGCGAGTAACCTAAGGTTTGTTTTTGGCTGTGTCTGCCACCTGCGGCACTTGTGGCAACGCGACACCTTTGGGCCAGAGCATCCAGATCTGCCCCTGCTGCTTCATGTCCCCGGCCAGTTGCCCGGCTGCATCGCCAGTGCCCCAGAACAGATCTGCACGAACTTCGCCGGCAATCGCGCCGCCGGTATCCTGCGCCGCCACTGGCCGCACCAAAGCCGTGCCGTCCGGACGGGTGGTCGACAGCCACAACAGGCTGCCCAACGGAATGACCTTGCGATCTACCGCCGCGCTATAACCGGCCGTCAGTGGCACGTTCAACGACCCGCGCGGGCCTTCATTGCTGTCCGGGTTGCGCGTGAAGAACACGTAGCTCGGGTTGCTGGCCAGCAGTTCCGGGATGCGCGAAGGGTTGGCCTTGGCCCAGTTGCTGATCGCACCCATGGTGACGTCTTCTTTCTTCAACTCGCCTTGCTCGACCAGCCAGCGGCCGATTGGTCGGTACGGGTGACCGTTCTGGTCGGCGTAGGCGATACGCAGTTGTTTGCCGTCCGCCGTCTGTATCCGCCCGGAACCCTGGATCTGCAGGAATTGCAGATTCATCGGGTCGGTGAGGTAAGCCACCACGGGTGCTTTCACGCCCTTGGATTCGATGGTTGCGGCATCGTCATACGGCTTGAGCACCCGGCCTTCGAGGCGACCGCGCAGACGCTTGCCCTTGAGTTCAGGATAAATGCTGTCGAGGGAGACGATGATCATGTCCTCCGGTACGCCGTACACCGGCACATTGGCCGTTTCGGTTGGCGTCAGGCTGCCGGGGTAGACCGGTTCGTAGTAACCGGTGATCAAGCCGTTGGGGTTGTCGTTCTCGGCGCGCAAGCCGAACACGTCGAGGTTCTGCTTGAGGAACGCGCGGATCTCCTTGGCGCTCTGCGAAACATTGGTCGCCGCTGCGCAGGTGGCGCCCCAGACCGGATCTGCCTTGAGTCGGGTGCAAGCGCTGCGCCACGAACCGAAACCGGCCACCAGATCGCTGTCGGACACGGCCGGCAATGCTTCCCACGTTGCGCTGGAGTAAGTGGCCAAGGCGTGGGTTTTCGGTTTGGCGTCGTCGCCGCCGGTACAACCAGCCAGCATTGCCAGCAGCGCAAGCGTTGCGATCAGCGGGTGACGCCAGGCTTTTAAACGGCTGTTCATGGAGTGATTCCTGTGCTGGCTGCCCGAGAGCTCCATGCGCTCAAGCAATCCGTATTTTTAATAGGGCTATTGGTGTTTGTCGGTGAGGCGAGGATACTGGCCGCCGAATTCCGTGACCTGAAGCCACCATGACTCTTAAAAGAATTTCTGTTGTATTGCTGGCCTGTCTGACCTTGTCCGCCTGCGGCGGTGTCGATCCGAATTCCCCGCTGGGTCAACGCAAAGCGATCTTCAAACAAATGCTCAAGACCAGTGAAAACCTGGGCGGCATGTTGCGTGGGCGCGTTCCGTTCGACGGACCGAAGTTCGCCGAAGGTGCCGTCAAGCTCGATGCGTTGTCCCATGAGCCCTGGAAGCATTTCCCGCAAGTTCGCGAAGAAGATCACACCAGCGCCAAGGACGATGTCTGGCAGAACCAGGCCCGTTTTCAGGAAATGGCCCGTACCCTTGAAGCGGCGACCGGTGAACTGGTGATCGCCAGCCAGGTTCAGCCCTACAAGGCCAGTAACCTGGGGCCTGCGGTACAGAAAGTTGAAGATGCCTGCAGCGCTTGCCATAAAAAGTTTCGGGATCATTGATCTTTGTAGCCTGACGTCATCGCGGGCATGCTCGCGATGACGTCAGGCAGCTTGCCGGCTTCTTATTTATCGATTTCGTCCAGCGCTTCCTGCAATGCCTTGCGCGCCTCGGCCAGTTTGTCTTTGCGTTTGTTGATCTTCTCTGGATCGCCTTTCTTCATGGCTTTGTCCAGATCCGCCTGGCGCTTGCTGACGTCGTGTTTGGCATCGAGCACCTTGTTTTCGCGCTCTTTCTTCAGGCCGGCGTCGGTGCAATGTTCGGTGACTTCGCGCAGCGCCGTTTCCAGCCCTGTCTGCTGATCGGCATTGCCGCGCGACTTGGCCTGCTCGATCTGGTTCATGATGCCTTGCTTCTTGGCTGCGCAGCCGGTCAGGCCTGGAGCGTCTTCAGCGGCCATCACGGGGGCGGCCATCACACCGCAGAGGGTGAGCAGGGCAAGCGGTGCAAGAAATTTCATAAGAGCTCCATGTGCAAGGGCAATCGGGTCGGTTGGGCACTGCGCTGTTGGAGCGCCTCGGTGGCCGTTGGGTTCCCGGCGCGCCGGGTTTGCATGTTCAGAAACCGTCGATTCCGGCGGCGTGTAAGGTTTCGCTCAGTGCCTGCACCTGCGGTTCGCGGAAGAATGCGCTCAACTGCGCTGCGCGACCGGGGCCGATGCCGGGCTCTGCCTGCCATTGTGCGGTGTCGCGTTGTGCCAGCGCCTGCCATGAGTCAGCCAGTTGTGCCTGGCCGGTGGGCGGTAAGCCCAGCGCTTTGAGCCATCGTGCAAACGGTTGTTGCCGTGCACTGCGAAAACTGTCCATCAGGCGCACGCTGCTGCGTTCGCCAAAGCCGGCAATGTTAGCAAGCTCTGGCTCGTCGAGGGTCAACCAATCCAGCAGGTTGTTCAGACGGCCTGTTTCCAGAAGTTTCTCCCAAGTGCCCCGGCCGACCTGCGACATGGCCAGCCCCTGTTTGCCACTGAGCCACGTCAGGCGAGCGAGAAACTGGGTTTCGCAGCCCGCTGTCGGTTGCCAACAGCTGAGTGCGTGAAATTCGCTGGAGTCGGGGATGTAAATGTCTTCGCGTTCGGTCGTGCGCAGCACAACACGGTCGAGGCGCGGAATCGTCAGCCCGGCGAGACTGATTGCCACCTGATCGCCGGGGCGAATGTCCAGTTCCTGCCAGCGTTTCAGAGAGCTGGCGCTGACCCGTTTGATCTCCCGGTCGTCGAGCATGACGGGTGTCAGTTCGAGTACGGGGGTGATGCGCCCGGTGCGGCCGATGTTGAAGTTGACCTTGCGCACGTCGGCCAACGCTTGAGCGAACGGATACTTCCAGGCGATGGCCCAGTAGGGTGCACGCGCCTGCCAGCGCTCGGCGGACGGCCGCTGGCTTTGGCGCAGAACGACGCCATCGCTGGCAAACGGCAGGGGCGAGCGGTACCAGTGATCGCGCCACTTCTGCGCGTCTGCGAGGTGGGCGACGGGATGGCTGTATCGCTCGGTCGAGGCGAAACCCAGTGTCGCCAGGGTGGATGTTCGTTCGGCCAGATCCAAAGGCCCTTGCGGCCAGTCCCAGACGAACAGTCCGATCCCGGCGGCTTGCTCCGAACTCAGGGCTTTGCGGCCCATCAGTCCGGCGACGATTGCGCGGGCGTTGACGCTGCCGGCGCGTGCTTGAACATGCTCGCTCAGTCGCCAATAGAGTTCGCCTTGCACGAGCAAATCCAGCGGTTGCTTGAGTTGTTGAGGAATGGCGCCGATCTTGCGCGCCGATGCGGTCCAGTCCTGCCCGCTGATGCCGTCTCCCCGACTGATCGCCTGGTGCAAACGTCCGCCGCGATACATCAGCGTCACTGCAACGCCATCGACCTTGGGCTGTACCCAGACATCCTTGCGATCCCGAAGCCAGGCCTCAACGGCTTCGGCTTTATGAAGTTTGTCCAGGCCGGTATGGGCGACGGGGTGCGCCACTGTGCCAGAGGCTGTGCGCAAAGGCGCGGCAGTCAATGGCAAGTTGAAGCACTGGCGCCAATCGCTTAGTCGCAAGCGTGATTGGTCGTAGAGTTCGTCGGCAATCAATGAACGGCCTTGGCGGTGATAGGCGTCGTCCCATTGGTCGATCTGGTTTTGCAGGGTAGTGATTTCGCGTTGGGCTTGGGCCGGAGGCCAGTTCGGGCATTCGGCTTGGGCGTTGAAGCTGTGGAGCGTCAGCAGAAAAGTCATCAACAGGCGCAGTGTGGCAAACATCGTGAGCGTCCTTGCTCAAGGGGAGTGCTTGAAGGCTAGGCGAGGATTCCAGATTGGGTGTGTGGGGTGTTTTGCGGGGTGTTTCTGATCGGGAATTGATGTCGCCTGTTCGGGTGTCTTCGCGGGCAAGCCCGCTTGTGCAGGTGTATCGGTTGAATTCAGCCTCGCATTTGGGGCAAGAAAAAGCCCCGCACGGCGCGAACCGTGCGGGGCTTTTCATGCCGCCAGGGAATTACAGGCCGGCAGCAGAACGCAGGGTGTCGGCGCGGTCGGTTTTTTCCCAGGTGAAGGTGGTGAAGGTGTCTTCGCCAACCGTCTTGGTTTGCGGCGTGCGACCGAAGTGGCCGTACGCTGCGGTTTCCTGGTACATCGGGTGCAGCAGGTCCAGCATGGTGGTGATCGCGTATGGACGCAGGTCGAACACTTCACGCACCAGTTTGATGATCTTGTCATCGCTGATCTTGCCGGTGCCGAAGGTGTTCAGCGAGATCGACGTCGGCTGAGCCACACCAATGGCGTAGGACACCTGGATCTCGCAACGCTCGGCCAGGCCGGCAGCGACGATGTTCTTGGCAACATAACGGCCAGCGTAAGCCGCCGAACGGTCAACCTTCGAAGGATCTTTGCCGGAGAACGCGCCGCCGCCGTGACGGGCCATGCCGCCGTAGCTGTCGACGATGATCTTGCGACCGGTCAGGCCGCAGTCACCTACCGGGCCGCCAATGATGAACTGGCCGGTCGGGTTGATGTGGAACTGGGTGTCTTTGCTCAGCAGTTCGGCAGGCAGTACGTGCTTGACGATCAGCTCCATCACGCCTTCGCGCAGGTCTTTGTACGACACTTCAGGGTTGTGCTGGGTCGACAGGACAACCGCCTCGATACCGACAACCTTGCCACCTTCGTAACGGCAAGTGACTTGCGACTTGGCGTCTGGACGCAGCCAAGGCAGCAGACCCGATTTACGGGCTTCGGCCTGACGCTGCACCAGTTGGTGCGAGAAGGTGATCGGCGCTGGCATCAAAACGTCGGTTTCGTTGCTGGCGTAGCCGAACATCAGGCCTTGGTCGCCGGCGCCCTGATCTTCAGGCTTGGCGCGGTCAACACCCTGGTTGATGTCCGGGGATTGCTTGCCGATGATGTTCATCACGCCACAAGTGGCGCCGTCGAAGCCGACTTCGGAACTGGTGTAGCCGATGTCGCAGATCACGTCACGAACGATCTGCTCCAGGTCGACCCAGGCGCTGGTGGTCACTTCACCGGCAACGATGGCCACGCCGGTCTTGACCATGGTTTCCACCGCAACGCGTGCGTGTTTGTCCTGGGCAATAATGGCGTCCAGCACCGCATCGGAAATCTGGTCGGCGATTTTGTCCGGATGTCCTTCAGACACGGACTCGGAGGTGAAGAGGGAGTATTCGCTCATCTCGATGTTTTCCTGAATTTACCGATGGTGAGTGTCGCCAGCCGGTCGCTGAAAGTGGCGAACCTGGATCTGGAAACCATTACGTAAGCCTATATAGAGGCTTTCCCCGGGAACGAGTCCCGCAGCGGTGGCCCAACGGGCCAAATCATCCTGTTCAAACCCCAACCACAGATCACCGCAGGCCTCCCTGGCCCAACTCTGGTTGTGGCTACATAACTCTGTTACGAGCAAGCTACCGCCCGGTTGCAGCAGGTTGGCCATGTGCTTGAGCGCTTCGGCCGGCGCGGCGAAATGGTGCAAGACCATGTTCAGCACTACGCAATCGGCCTGAAGGCTGGAGCTGTTCAATGCATCGGCCAATTGCAGGCTGACGTTAGCCAGTTCTTCGCGAACGCATACCTGACGCGCCAGTTCGAGCATCGCCGGGCTGTTGTCCAGCGCGGTGACGGTGCTGAAGCGGCTGGCCAGTTCCGGCAGAAAAGCACCATCGCCGGGTCCGACTTCAATGGCCGTGGCAGCACCATTGAAGTTCAGTTTGTCGAGCAGGGCCAGCACGCTGTCGCGGTACTGCGGCAGGCCTGCAATCAAGTCTTGCTGGGCGCGGAATTTCTCCGCCACCCGGGCGAAAAAGTCCTGGCTGGCCGCCGCACGTTGTCCGTGAACCTGAGCGATGCGCGCCAAAACATCGGCGGGCAGGGTCAGGTTGTCGACTTCTTCTAACAATGCCGCGTGCAGTTTGCCGCCGAGCAGTTCGGTGTGGGGCAGGGCGCGGCGATAAAAGATCGCGTTGCCTTCGCGGCGGGTCGCCACCAGATCGGCCTGGGCCAGCACTTTAAGGTGATGGCTCATGCCCGACTGACCGATACCGAAGATTTGCGCCAGTTCCAGTACACCGAACGAATCGTTGGCCAGCGCGCGCAATACATTCAGCCGCAGCGGATCGCCGCCGGCCTTGCACAGGGCTGCCAGCTCGTCGCAATCATCATGTCGAATGGAAGGCGCGTGTAAGTTCATAGGGCAGGCAGTCTATTGATGGGCACAAAGCACTGCAAGGGCAATATCAAAAAGTTTTGATATTGCACGATAGATGGCACTTCTCGCTGAAGGGTTAACTCTACAAACCAGCAGCGGAAAGGTTTCACCCGCACAATCGGCCGCTAACCATGGGAAAAACGCCTCCGGATGACTATCTGTCATTGCCCCGAGGCGCTCCGGTGAGGGAAAATGCCCTCCTTTTTTCCGTTTCAATCTATTCACACCCAGGAGATCAGCGATGCCTAGCCGTCGTGAGCGTGCCAACGCCATTCGTGCCCTCAGCATGGATGCCGTGCAAAAAGCCAACAGCGGCCATCCCGGTGCCCCTATGGGTATGGCAGATATCGCCGAAGTACTTTGGCGCGACTACCATACCCATAGGGGCACCGGACCGGTTACGAC
>NZ_JBIUWN010000106.1:0-14648 GCF_044743485.1 Pseudomonas sp. NPDC087614
TGCGCCACTTCCTGGACGCTGGCTGTGGCCTTCTGGCGCAACATCTCTTGCCCGACCGGGGTCGCCAGAGTGGCAAAATCCTGACCGGAGAAGAGCATCACCAGGTTATTGCGGATCACCGGCATGTGCACTTTGAGCGCTTCCAGATCGGCCTGATTACGCGCCAGCATGGTGATACTCACCTGCATGTAGCGCTGACGGCCGTTCTGGTTGTAGTTGGCGACGAATGCCGGCGCCATCGGCTCGAAAATCGCCGGTTGCTTACCAACCGGAACAGTCTCGGCCGCCTCGGCAGATTTGCTCTGGGCACTGTGCATGAAGAACCAGGTCGCCCCCACAGACGCGCCGATGGCCAGCAGCAATGCCAGCACGATCACAATGATCAGCTTGAGTTTGCCTTTGGTTGCAGGGTCTTTTACTGCTGCTGTTTCGCTCTTCGCCATGCCAATAATCCGTCACTATTCGGGTTTTCACAGTCGCACGGCAAGGCAAGAGCAAGTGTTATGCCAGAAGTGTCGGAGCAAATTGGGAGAACACACAAAACCAATGTGGGAGCGGGCCTGCTCGCGAATGCAGTGTGTCAGCCAACATTAATGTTGAATGTCATTGCGCATTCGCGAGCAAGCCCGCTCCCACAGGGGGTACTGGGTTGTGTCAGGCGTAATAGTCGACAGCGCTGGAGCCAATCACGCTGGTGGTCTGCGCGGCAGCTTCGGCCACGCTGACAGGCGCCAATTCTTCATCCGCCGAGTCCAGTCGACCACCGGCAGCACTGGTGCGACCGCTTTGGCCCTGCTGCGCCTGATCCTGACCTTGCTGCCCCTGCCAGCCACGATTCTGGTCAGACACATTGACGTCGACCTGCCCCATACCCTGCTGGGCGAACATCTCGCGCAGACGATGCATCTGCCCGTCCAGCGCTTCACGCACACTCGGGTGTGCACTCATGAACGTCACCTGAGTCTGCTGGTCCGGAACCATATTGACCCGGATATCCAGACGCCCCAGTTCAGCCGGCTGCAACTGAATATCCGCCGCCTTCAGATTGGCGCTCGACAGATACATGACACGGTTGACCACTTCTTCAGTCCAGCCGCTTTGATGCATGGCGATTGGCTGACTGACCGGCACGACGTTGGCGGTCTTAGGCGTGGCTGCCTGGGTCAGTGCCGCCAGACGGTTGGCGAAGTCGTCGACCCGAGTGTCACTGGTGGCGGATTTGAGGTCTTTGAGCCCGTCGTCGATCAGGCCGCTGAAAGCCTTCTCCCCACCCTGACTGGTACTGTCCTTGTCGGCCTGCACATCGAGCATGCTGGCCATGCCCGCGGCGAAGTTCTGCGCTGAGGTCAATTCACCGTCGGCCTGAGCCTGTGCGGGCGCAGCTTTGGGTTGCGCCTGACTGGCAGAGGAAATGTGTCCGCCCTGCTCCATCGCCATGCGCACCACCGGGAGCGAGTCGAGGGGATCGGCTGCCGGGTCGAAATCACTGTCGGCGGTGGCCGAAGGGTCCTTGACCGCACTGGGCTGCAAGGCTACTGCCGGGGTATCGGTTTTGGTGGAAGGTGTCGCTTCGACAACCGGGGCCGGCCCCACAGGAGCCGTGACGACCGGTTGCACGCTTTCTGCCAGTGCCGGATCGACCGGTGTAGCGTCCGCCACTGGGGCCTGAGCGGTGTCCGGGCTGTCGTCGCTGTTGTTTGTCTTGTCGTCGGCTGCCGGTGTTTTGTCGGCAGGCAAGTCATTGCCGCTATCGGCAACCGTCGGTTGTGCGGCGGCAGCCGAATCCTTGCCAACGTCCGTTTTACCGCTGTTGTCAGCAACCTTGTCACGCGCCGGTTTAATCGCCATGTCGGGGGTTGCGGCAGATTTTCTCGGGCCTTGATCGGCAAACACTTCAGCGAAGCTTGAGGCCTTGCCCCCGGCGTCCAGGGCCATTGCCGACGACTTGGCAGAGGCAGCTTGAGCCTTCGCCTGAGCGACGCTCTGAAGAAGAATGTTGGGGGTCGCAGGCATAAAACGGTCTCCGCTGCACTGGGATCGTAGGTACAGTTGACCGAGATAGCTGCAAGTGCCGGGCCAGTTTTGTCCGGCGCCGAAGAAAAGCGCCGGACGGTGGGAGTCAGTGAGTCAGCGCTTGCTGTCGCTCTTTTTCGTAGACAGCGCTTATAAACTCAAACTCGCCAATGATATCGGCGATCAGTTGGGCAATTTGCGTCGCACTTTTGTCCTTGGCTTCGGCTTCCAGTTCACGACACAGTTCAGCCAATCGAATGGCTCCCATATTACTGGCACTGCCCTTGAAACTATGGGCAACGTCCGACAGCGCTTTGGCGTCGACGGTGACTTGAAGATCGTCCAGACGCAGCCTGGAGTCGGCCAGAAAGGTATCCAGCAGTTCCGGGTAACCTTCCTCCATGACTTCGCGCAGGACGCTCAGCGTTTCGTGATCCACATGTTCGTCAGTCACTTGCTCACTCCTTGATCAAGAATTGCGCGGATTATGCACCAACCCCCCAGGAAAATTCCACGCGGGCACTACGGCCCTGGTCCGACCAGCTCGCGTTGCGCCCCAATTGGCGGATCAAGCTGACACCACGCCCCGACAGACGGACATCTTCGATTGGCCGATCCATCACCCGGGCAACATCAAAGCCCTTGCCACTGTCTTCAACCCGAATGACCAGACAGCCACCTGAACCTTGCGGCTGCACCTGTAGATGTACGCGGACATAACCGTCCTGCAATGCTTCCAGACGCGCATTGCGCTGTTCATAGTAGCGGGCGAATCCGGCAGCATCGCGTTTGAGACTGGAATCCAGCCCCAACACTCCGTGCTCCAGTGCATTGGAATACAACTCGGCGAGCACGCTGTACAACGCGCCGCTTTGCGCTCGCAACCCATGCACTTCGAGCAGCAACTGCAACAGGTATGGCAATGGATTGAAACGCTTGAGCGTAGCGCCGCGAAACTCGAAGCTCACCGACCAGTCCAGCGGGCACGACTGGCCGCTGTCCGAATACATCGGCTGCGAAGGATTGGCCTGCACTGGCTCCAGCAGGCTGATCTCGACCATGCTCACGTCATCACGCGCCTCACCACGAAAATCGCACAGCGCCCGCTCGATATCCTCGAACAACCGATCAGGCTCACGATTGGCAGCAAACACCTGCTGCAAACGCTCGACACCGAACAGTTGATCATGGGCATTGCTGGTGTCGATCACCCCGTCGGACAACAGGAAAACCCGATCACCGACAGCCATCGGATAGACTTGCGTACTGTCATCGAACGCTTGCGGACTCAGAACGCCCAGCGGCAGATGCTGC
Source organism: Pseudomonas sp. NPDC087614 (assembly GCF_044743485.1). Taxonomy (NCBI): domain Bacteria; kingdom Pseudomonadati; phylum Pseudomonadota; class Gammaproteobacteria; order Pseudomonadales; family Pseudomonadaceae; genus Pseudomonas; species Pseudomonas sp. NPDC087614. The sequence continues at coordinate 3,328 of NZ_JBIUWN010000106.1, forward strand.
GCGGCCAACGGAATACGCTCGCCGCTGGCAATCCGGTGCAGATAACCGTCAGGCATGCCGCCGTTCCAGACCTCCACCGAACGCCTCTGGAAACTCAGGCACAGCAGCGTTGCGCAGCAAAACATGTCCACCGGCAAAATACGCTTGAGCTTGGCATTCATCTCTCGCAGGGTTTCGGCCAGGCCGTACCCCTTGGCCGTCATGCCGTAAAACACTTCGGCCAACGGCATGGCACCCACCGCGGCCGGCAAACCGTGGCCGGTAAAATCGCCTAACAGCAAATACATGTCGCCCGCGGGGGTGTGCGCCGCCAGCAGCAGGTCACCATTGAACAGCGCATAGGGCGATTGCAAATAGCGGATATTCGGCGCACTCAGACAACCGGAATGCGCGACCTTATCAAACACCGCTTTGGCGACACGTTGCTCGTTGAGCAAATAATGGTGATGTTTGGCAATCAGGTCACGCTGTTGCAGCACAGTGGCCTGCAAACGGCGCAACCGATCCATCGCCTTGATTTTGGCGGCGAGGATGACCTGGTTGTAGGGCTTCGCCAGAAAGTCGTCACCCCCAGCCTCAAGGCAACGCGCAAGGGCTTCACTTTCGGTCAGCGACGTGAGGAAGATGATCGGCACCAGGGTTTCCCCTGCCAGCGCCTTGATCTGTCGCGCGGCCTCGAAACCGTCCATCACCGGCATCATCGCGTCCATCAGGACAAGACTGGGTTGCTGACGGCGGAAAATATCGACGGCTTCGGCACCGTTGGCCGCCGTGAGCACTTCATGGCCCTGACGACGAACGATGGTCGACAGCAGCAAACGGTCAGCGGCGCTGTCTTCGGCGATCAGGATCGTCAGCGGCTCTTGCGCCTGCATGGTCGTCAACTGATGTGGAAGAGCTTGTCAAAATTGGAGATGGCGAAGATCTTGCGCACATCGCAACTACTGTTAACCACCCGCACATCCGAGTGATCGCCGCCCGCGTGATCACGCAGCAGGAGCAGCATGCCCAGCGCAGAGCTGTCGAGATAGGTCGCGTCTTTAAGGTCGACCACGATGGACTCAGGCTTACGGCTGAGCCCCTCATAAGACTCGCGAAACTCCTGATAGCGATCGAAATCGAACCGCCCCTTGACCGAGATCGTCAGTTTTTGACCATCCGGAGATACTTCTCTAACGACTGACATTGACTGGCTTCCTTGTCATTGCGAACGTGTACAAGGTTTAGCACTTGGCATGCGCAGGAGCAAGGCGCAATACACGATCAAATACATGTACGAGCTTGAGGTACTTATTTTTAGTAAGGATCATGTCGGGGTAGACGTTGGGACAACTCGTCGAGCAACTTCTGCTCGCGTTTGTCTTCAAGGCGCTGCGCCTCCTCGCGATAGCGCTGCACCAGTTTGCGCAGGCCTTCAACTTTGGCGAAGGCCTGCTGCCAAGCCTCACGCGCCTTGTCCAAATTATTCTGATGCCAGACCAGGCTCTGGCGCTGCTGATCAACGGCGGTGTCGAGTTGCGCCAGAAACCCCTGAAACCCTAGCAGCCATTGCCCGCTAACACCGGTGCTGCCGCGCACAATCCATTGCTGCGAGTAATCCAGGCGAAAGGCATGCAGGTCGGCGAGCTTGCTTTCGGCTACCTTCACTTGCCCCTGGAAATAGCCCAAACGCTGCACGGCGGTTTTCTCGGCTTGCTCGGCCATGTCCACTACCGGCGCCAGGCGCGCTGCTCGGCTGACAGCCATGGCCGGTTATCCGCCCGCCGCTGGCGCGAAGAGGGTTTCAAGATAGGCTTGGCTCTCCCCCATGTTGATGCTGTCGTTCAGCCCCTGACGCTGATACCTGACCAATTGTGGTTGCAGGGAAATCGCCAGATCAGTCTCGCGGTCACCACCTGCAACATAAGCGCCGACGCTGATCAGATCGCGACTCTGCTGATAACGCGACCATAGCTGTTTGAAATACTGCGCGCGCTGCATGTGTTCCGACGACACCACCGCTGGCATTACCCGACTGATCGACGCTTCGATATCGATGGCCGGGTAGTGCCCTTCCTCGGCCAGGCGCCGGGACAGCACGATGTGGCCGTCAAGTACGCCTCGGGCCGAGTCGGCAATCGGGTCCTGTTGGTCATCGCCTTCGGACAACACGGTATAGAACGCGGTAATCGACCCCCCGCCCTTCTCCGCATTACCGGCGCGCTCCACCAACTTGGGCAACTTGGCGAACACCGACGGCGGATACCCCTTGGTCGCGGGCGGCTCACCGATGGCCAGGGCGATTTCCCGCTGGGCCTGGGCAAAACGGGTCAACGAATCCATCAGTAACAGAACGTTCTTGCCCTTGTCGCGAAAATACTCGGCGATCCGCGTGCAGTACATGGCTGCGCGCAGACGCATCAACGGCGCATCGTCCGCTGGCGAGGCCACCACCACCGAACGCTTGAGGCCTTCTTCACCGAGAATGTGCTCGATGAACTCCTTGACTTCACGACCCCGCTCACCGATCAGACCCACGACGATAATGTCAGCCTCAGTGAAGCGAGTCATCATGCCCAGCAATACGGATTTACCGACACCGGTACCGGCGAACAGGCCCAGTCGCTGCCCCCGACCGACCGTCAACAAACCGTTGATGCAACGAATGCCCACATCCAGTGGAACACTGATCGGGTCACGGTTGAGCGGGTTGATCGTCGGGCCGTCCATCGGCACCCAGTCTTCGGCTTTCATGCCGCCCTTGCCGTCCAGCGCGCGACCGGCGCCGTCGAGCACACGACCGAGCATGCTCATGCCCATCGGCAAGCGACCGGTATCGGCCAGCGGCACCACACGGGCGCCCGGGGCGATACCGGCGACGCTGCCGACCGGCATCAAAAAGACTTTGCTACCGGAGAAGCCCATGACTTCCGCTTCAACCTGCGAAGGGTGATAGCTGTCGTCGTTGATCACCAGGCAGCGCGTGCCCATGGCTGCGCGCAGGCCTTCGGCTTCCAGCGTGAGGCCGACCATCCGCAGCAGGCGACCTTCGAGAATGGGCGCACCGGCCATTTCAGTGGCCTCGGCATAAGTGCTCAGGCGCTTGGCGAAACTGGTGCGTTCAAGGCGCATCGGTGGCGTCCGCGAGCGGCTCGTCTGGGGCCGCCACCGGTTTGGCGTCCTCAGGGATATCCAGACTCAAGTCCGGCGCGGCCGGGTGCAGAGCCTGTTCGTGCAACTGATCGAACAGCTTGTCCATGACCTGAGTGACGCGGGTTTCAATGCTCGCGTCGATTCGGCTTTGCTCGGTTTCAACGCGGCACCCACCCGGCATCAAGGATTCGTCCTCGACGATGCGCCAGGTTTCCTCATGACGCTCGCGCAGGGCTTTGGCCTGTTCGAAGTCCTGAGGGTTGATGTACAAGCGCACATTATCGACGCCCAGCGGCAGCAGCTTGAGGGCGTCGCGCATGACGTGTTCGATCTGGCTCGAGTCGACGGCCAACTCGCGCTTGATCACCTGTTTGGTGATGTGCTGTACGAGGTCGACCAACGACTTTTCGATCTGCGTGTCTTGCTCGGCGATGGGCTCGAACAGATGCCCCATCAATTGCTCAAGGCTGACAAGTTTAGCCTCCAAGGCCACTTCGGCCTCTTGACGCACCTTGAGCGTGGCACTGTGAAAACCCTCTTTTTCGCCGATGGCGAAACCCTCGTTGTAGGCCTCCTGACGGATGCTTTCGAGTTCTTCCAGGGTCAGTGGCTGGACTTCTTCCAGCGGCACTTCTTCCATTTCCGGCGGTTCGGGCTCCGGCTCCGGCTCGGGTTCCGGTTTCGGCGGATCGAAACTGGGCAGTGCCCAGGACTCGAAACTGCGAACATCCCGGGCACGGATCAGATCCGTCACATCGTCATGCTTGTCCATGGGCTTAGATCATTTCCTCGCCGCCCTTGCCACCGAGCACAATCTCGCCGGCTTCGGCCATACGACGGGCAATGGTGAGGATTTCTTTCTGTGCCGTTTCCACGTCGCTGACACGCACCGGACCTTTGGCCTCGAGGTCGTCGCGCAACAGTTCGGCCGCACGTTTGGACATGTTCTTGAAGATCTTCTCTTTGACGCCTTCGTCCGAACCCTTGAGGGCCAGCACCAGCACGTCGGAAGACACTTCGCGCAGCAGCGCCTGAATGCCGCGGTCGTCGACATCGGCCAGGTTGTTGAACACGAACATGAGGTCTTCGATCTGACCGGACAGGTCTTCGTCGACTTCGCGGATCGAGTCCATGAGCTGCCCTTCGATCGAGCTGTCGAGGAAGTTCATGATGTCCGCCGCACGCTTGATGCCACCCAGGGTGGTGCGCGAGGCATTCGAGTTGCCGGAGAACTGTTTCTCGAGAATCTGGTTCAGTTCTTTCAGTGCCGCTGGCTGCACGGTGTTCAACGACGAGACGCGCAGGATGATGTCCAGACGCACCTTGTGGTCGAAGTTGCCAAGCACCTCACCGGCCTGATCCGGATCGAGGTACGCGACCACGATGGCCTGGATCTGGGGGTGCTCGTAACGAATGACGTCGGCAACGGCACGCGGCTCCATCCATTTCAGGCTGTCCAGGCCGCTGGTGTTGCCACCGAGCAGGATGCGGTCGATCAGGCCGTTGGCCTTGTCTTCACCCAGGGCCTGGGTGAGCATTTTGCGCACATAGTCGTCGGAACCGACGCCCAGGCTGGTCTGGTCGCCGACGATGTCGACGAACTCGCTCATGACCTGCTCGACCTGCTCGCGATGGACGTTGCCCATCTGCGCCATGGCCACACCCACACGCTGAACCTCTTTGGGCCCCATGTGGCGCAGCACTTGCGCAGCATCGGTCGAGCCAAGGGACAGCAGCAGAATCGCGGCTTTGTCGACCTTGTTCAGTTTGACGGTAGCGGCTCGGTTATCACTCATCTGCGTTAATCCACTCTTTCACGACCTGAGCCACGCGACCCGGGTCTTCAGCCACCAGACTCTTGATTGCATTCAGTTGCGCGTCATAACCCTCGCTCGGGCTCGGCAACAGAATGCTCTGCGGACCACCGAGGCTTACGCGGTCGTTGGAAAGTTCGCCGTCCAGGCCGCCCATGCCACCGAGTTCCACGTCGCTGCCCAAACCGGCCAGCTCCTTGCCTTTGCCGCCGCCGGTGATGTTGTTGAGCACCGGACGCAGCACACCAAACACCAGCACCAGGATGAACAACACACCCAGCACCTGTTTGACGATGTCCCAGAACCATGGCTGGGAGTAGAACGGAATATCGGCAATCACTTCGCCGCGCTCGGCGGAGAACGGCATGTTGATCACGCTGACGCTGTCGCCACGGCTGGCGTCGAAACCGACGGCGTCCTGCACCAGACGGGTGAAGCGCGCCAATTCATCGGCGCTCCACGGCGCGCGGGTGATTTCCCCGTTGGCCGCATTGACCTTGACCTGATCGTCGACCACCACCGACACCGACAGCCGATTCAGGCGACCCTGCTGCTGCTTGGTGTGGCTGATGGAGCGATCGAGTTCGAAGTTCTTGGTGGATTGTTGACGCTTGTCAGCCGGGTACGGCGCGAGCATCGGCTGGCCGGTGGCCGGGTCCATGATCTGCTGTCCATTGGCATCAACCAATGGTTGACCTGGCTGGATCATGCCAGCCGCAGTGGCAGCACCACCGGTGGTTTGCGGCGCCGAAGCCGGCGACGGCGGCTGGTTGCTCAGCGCCCCTGGCACACCTTGCGGGCCGTTGCTGGCGGTACGCTGCTCGTTGACCGACTGCTCGCTGCGCAACGCCGGTTGATCCGGGTTGAACTGTTCGGCAGTGGATTCGACGGCGTTGAAATCGATATCGGCCGAGACTTCGGCCTTGTAGCGGTCGTTGCCCAGTACCGGTTGCAGAATGTTGTGCACGCGCTGGGTGAGCATGCTTTCCATGCGGCGGCTGTAATCGAACTGCTTGCCGGCCATGGTCATTTCGGAGTTTTCCGCCTGATCAGAGAGCAGGTTACCCTTCTGGTCAACGACAGTGATCTGCGATTTGCTCAGCTCGGGAACGGAAGTCGCCACCAGGTTGATGATCGCCACCACCTGACCTGGCTCCAGCGAACGACCGGAGTACAGTTCAACCAGAACCGAGGCACTCGGCTTGCGCTCATCACGCACGAATACCGAACTCTTCGGAATCGCCAGGTGCACGCGAGCACCCTTGACGTTGTTCAGGCTGGAAATGGTGCGCGCCAGTTCACCTTCCAGGCCACGACGATAACGGGTCGCTTCCATGAACTGGCTGGTGCCCAGCCCCTGTTCCTTGTCGAGGATCTCGAAACCGATATTGCCGTCGCTGGGAGTGACACCAGCGGCAGCGAGTTTCATCCGCGCACGGGACAGGTCATCGGCCTTGACCAGCAAGGCGCCGGAATTCGGTTCGACGGTATAAGGGATGTCGGCGGAGGCCAGGGTGTCCATGACCTGTTTGGCGTCCATGCCGGCAAGGCTGCCGTACAACGGACGGTAATCCGGCTGCTGCGACCACAACACCACGGCAAAGCCAATCGCCACACTCGCAGCCAGGCCGACCAACAGGCCTACCTGACGCAGCATGGTCATCTCGGAGAGGTTTTCCAGGAAGGACAGACCGAACAGCGGCGGTTTGCCGTCTATCGGGGTGGCCTTGGCCGGAACATTATCGGCGACTGCTTCTGCCATGACTCAATCTCGTCCTTAAACCGGCATCTGCATGATGTCTTGATATGCCTGAACCAGTTTGTTGCGTACCTGGGTCAGAGCCTGGAACGACACGCTGGCTTTTTGCGAAGCGATCATCACGTCCGTCAGATCGACGCCGCTTTTACCGATTTCAAAAGCGTTAGCCAACTGATTCGACGCCTGCTGGGTATCGCTGACTTTGTTGATCGCCTGACCGAGCATGTCGGAAAAGCTGCTGCCAGCCAGTTCAGGGACAGCGGCTGTCGATTTCGGCGCAGACATGGCATCCATTTTCATGGCCTTCATGTCCATCATCAACCGATTAAATTCAATACCTTGGCTCATGGTCTACTCTCTTTGGCGGCCCGCAATTTTTTGACACTCACTCGGCGGGTACACAGGTGTTAGCAACAAGGGTGCCAGCTCAGAGGCAGCCTTTTGAGAAAAGCGTTTTCAAAGCGTTGCGGTTCAGATCAAGTGGCGAACAGATAGCCTTCGACATCCATCCCCGCATCGCGCATTTGCGCCAGTTTGTAACGCAAGGTGCGCGGACTGATGCCGAGTTTTTCCGCCGCTTCCTTGCGTCGCCCACGCTCAGTGCGCAGGGTATCGATGATCATCTGAAACTCCCGGCGACGCAGGTCATCGCCCAAGGCGCCGGCCGAATCCGCGTCGATTTCAACTTCACGAATCATTTGTGGCGCAGGCGCTGCCACCGGCAAAGCGGCGAACGTCACGGCACCGGCCAGGCAGAAATCCTGCGGTTGAATCAAACCGCCCTGCTGCAAAATAAGTGCACGCTGAATCGCGTTATCCAGTTCACGCACGTTGCCCGGCCATGGATATCCGGTCAGGCATGCTTGCGCCTCGGGCGAGAGTTTCGCCGCGGCATGCTTCATTTTATTGACGTGCTTGGCCAGCAACCGCTCGGCCAGCGGCAAGATATCGGCAGTGCGCTCGCGAAGTGGACGCCAGGCCAGGGGGAAAACCGACAGGCGGTAGAAAAGATCCTCACGGAATCGCCCCGCCGCCACCTCACCTGCCAGATCGCGGTTAGTGGTGGCCACCACCCGGATATCCAGGCTGATCGGCTTGCGCGCACCGACTCGCTCGACTTCGCGCTCTTGCAGCACACGCAGCAGCTTGGCCTGCAGACCGAGGGGCATCTCGGAGATTTCGTCGAGCAGGATCGTGCCGCCGTCGGCCTGTTCGAATTTGCCAGCCTGCGCCGCAATTGCCCCCGTGAATGAGCCCTTCTCGTGACCGAACAACGTTGCTTCAAGCATGTTGTCGGGAATCGCGGCGCAATTGATCGCAATAAACGGTTGATTGGCGCGGTGGGATTGCTGATGAATGTAGCGTGCCAGCACCTCTTTGCCAGTGCCGGACTCGCCGGAGATCAACACGGTTGAATCGCTGCGCGCGACCCGCGCGGCCAATTCGAGCAACTGCGCACTGGCCGGTTCGACAGCAATCGGGCCTTCGACGTCGCCGGTAACGAGGCTGCCCAGCGCATGGCGCGACACCAGATCGAGTAACGCTTTAGGCTCAAACGGCTTGACCAGATAATCCGCGGCGCCTTGGCGCATCGCATCGACGGCACGCTCCACGGCGCCATGCGCCGTCATCAGCAACACCGGCAATTGCGGCTGGCGGGCGCGCAGCAGCGAAAGCAATTGATGACCGTCCATGCCTGGCATGTTGACGTCACTGACCACCAGACTGAACGCTTCGCGCGCCACCGCCGTCAACGCCTCTTCAGCACTGCCGACTGCGTGGTAATCATGACCGGCCAACAGCAGTGTATCGGCCAGCGCCTCACGCAACGAACGGTCATCCTCGACCAGCAGAACCTTGATACCCATGATGCTCACTCAGCTCCCTGTACAGCGGAAAACAGCGGCAGGATCACCTGCGCGCACGTGCCGCGCCCGACACGCGAACGCAGCTGCAATTCTCCCTGATGCGCCCGGGCCACAGCCTTGACCACGGTCAGACCGAGGCCTGTGCCGGTGACTTTGGTGGTAAAAAACGGTTCACCGAGGCGTTCCAGCACCGACGGCTCGATGCCGCTGCCGCTGTCGCTGATGCACAACCGCAGCGTGTTGTCGCGGGTGTAGCAATGCACTTTCAAGCGCACAACGGCGGCGCTGGCCTGAATCGCGTTTTCGATCAGATTCAAAAGGGCCCCGACCAGCGTGTCGCGATTGCACAGCAACTCGCCGACATGACTGTCGCACTGCCAGCGAATGGGCAAATCCTGCACATGGGTCAACGCGGCCGCTTGCAACGATTGCATCAAGGCATTGGGCGTAAGGCGGTCAGTCAGCGGCAATTCACCGCGAGCGAACACCAGCATGTCGCGCACCTGATGCTCCAGCTCATGCAGACGCTCTTTCAGGCGCCCGGCAAAACGCTGCTGGGTGGCGACCGGCAGCTCCTGCTCGGTCAAATGACTGGCATAGAGCAATGCAGCCGACAGCGGCGTGCGGATCTGGTGAGCCAGCGAGGCGACCATGCGCCCCAGCGAAGACAAGCGCTCATGGCGCGCGAGTTGATCCTGCAGGTGACGGGTTTCGGTCAGGTCGTTGAGCAGCACCAATTGCCCCGGCTCGGCATCCAGCGAGCGCGTGGCAATCGACAGGCGCCGACCGTTTTTCAGAGAGATTTCGTGACCGTCGTCTTCACGCGGGGCGAAGCAACGCGCGATGACATGGCGCCACAGTTCGCCCTCCAGTGGCAAACCGAGCAACTCGATGGCCGCCGGGTTGGCTTCGACCACAATGCCGTGGCCATCGATCACGATGACGCCGCCGGGCAACAGATCCAGGAGGTTTTGCAGACGATTGGCCAGACGCTCTTTTTCCGCCAGCTCCTGCATGCGCTGAGCGCTGACCACGGCCAGCTCACCCTTGAGCTCGGTAACCCGCGCTTCAAGCATGCTGTAGGAGTCAGTCAACTGACTGGACATCTGACTGAACAGCGCGAAGGCCTGCTCAAGACCCTGCCGGCTTGCCTGCTCTACGGAGGGCGGTTGCCCCTCGGGACTGGAGGCAGAAGACATCTGGGCGGCTTGGGGCATTGTGATCTCTCGCTTTGCTGACCGTCAGTGAAACGGAACGTTGCGAGGGATGTAGCAATACCCGTGCCTAAAAAAAACTGCTTATAAATGAAGAGGTTGAAAAACAGGCGTCAATCATCCGCCTGTTCGTCTCCATCGCGCCGGCTCATACCGTATTTGCGCATCTTTTCCACCAGCGTGGTACGCCGAATGCGCAGGCGCTCGGCAGCCCGCGCCACGATGCCGTTGGCGTCGTCGAGCGCCTGCTGGATCAGGCCCTGCTCGAGACCACCAAGGTAGTCCTTCAGGTCCAGGCCTTCTGGCGGCAGCATGGCGTTCGCGGTGAAGTCTGGCGTATGGCCGTTGATTGCCACGCGCTCTTCGAGATCGCTGCGCAAGCTGTCGACCATTTGCTCGTCTTCATCATCGACGTAGCGGAATTTCTTCGGCAATTCGACCACACCAATCACCCCGTACGGATGCATGATCGCCATGCGCTCCACCAGGTTGGCCAGCTCACGGACGTTGCCCGGCCAGGCGTGACGGCACAGCGACATGATCGCCGCCGAGTTGAAACGGATCGAACCGCGTTTTTCGTGCTCCATGCGCGAAATCAGTTCGTTCATCAGCAGCGGAATGTCTTCGACCCGCTCGCGCAACGGCGCCATCTCGATCGGGAACACGTTCAGGCGATAGTAGAGGTCTTCGCGGAAAGTACCGATCTCGATCATGCTTTCGAGGTTCTTGTGGGTCGCGGCGATGATGCGCACGTCAACGCTCTGGGTCTTGTTGCTGCCCACGCGCTCAAACGTACGCTCTTGCAACACGCGCAGCAGCTTGACCTGCATCGGCAGCGGCATGTCGCCGATTTCGTCGAGGAAGAGCGTGCCGCCATTGGCCAGTTCGAAACGGCCGGCTCGGCTGGTGATGGCACCTGTGAAGGCGCCCTTCTCGTGACCGAACAGTTCGCTTTCCAGCAACTCTGCCGGGATCGCCCCGCAGTTGACCGGTACGAACGGCGCGTCACGACGTTTGGAATGGTAATGCAGGTTACGCGCGACCACTTCCTTGCCGGTGCCGGACTCGCCGAGGATCAGCACGCTGGCGTCGGTGTCGGCCACTTGCTGCATCATCTGACGCACGTGCTGGATCGCACGGCTGGTGCCGACGAGACTGCGGAACAGATTGGGTTCTCGATGACGACCGCGCTCTCGGGCCTGGTCATACATTTCGCGATAGACCTGGGCGCGGTGCAGCGAGTCAAGCAACTTGCTGTAGCTCGGCGGCATTTCGAGGGTCGAAAGCACGCGGCGACGCTGGTCTTCAGGCAAGTCGACGGAAGAATTATCGCCCATCAGCAAAACCGGAAGGAACTCATCCCAGGTTGCGAGTGTCTTTAGCAAGCCAAAAAGCGCACCAGGAGCATTGACCGTCCCGATCAGTACGCAAATGACCTCACGACTAGACGACAAAGAGCCGACCGCCTGCTGCCAGTCATGGCTGCCGCAGGGTAAATTTTCTTCGCCGAGAAAATTCAAGATCACCGCCAGGT
>NZ_JBIUWN010000107.1:0-14351 GCF_044743485.1 Pseudomonas sp. NPDC087614
ATGCCGACAAGGGCTGGCAGCCGATCGTGGCGCCGGAAATGGAGTTCTACCTGACCAAGCGCAGCGACGACCCTGACTATCCGTTGCAGCCGCCGGTCGGCCGTTCGGGTCGTCCGGAAATCGGTCGCCAGTCGTTCTCCATTGAAGCGGCGAACGAATTCGATCCGCTGTTCGAAGACGTCTATGACTGGTGCGAACTGCAGGAGCTGGACCTCGACACGCTGATCCACGAAGACGGCACGGCGCAGATGGAAATCAACTTCCGTCACGGCGACGCGCTGTCGCTGGCCGATCAGATTCTGGTGTTCAAACGCACCATGCGCGAAGCCGCGCTCAAGCACAACGTGGCCGCCACCTTTATGGCCAAGCCGATGACCGGCGAGCCGGGCAGTGCGATGCACTTGCACCAGAGCATCATCGACATCGAGACCGGCAAGAACGTTTTTTCCAATGAAGACGGGACCATGAGCCAGTTGTTCCTGCACCACATCGGTGGTTTGCAGAAACTGATCCCTGAGCTGTTGCCGCTGTTCGCGCCGAACGTCAACTCGTTCCGTCGCTTCCTGCCGGACACCTCGGCACCGGTGAACGTGGAATGGGGCGAAGAAAACCGCACCGTGGGCCTGCGCGTACCGGATGCCGGCCCGCATAACCGCCGGGTGGAAAACCGTTTGCCGGGCGCTGATGCCAACCCCTATCTGGCGATCGCGGCGAGCCTGCTCTGCGGTTACATCGGCATGGTCGAGGGTCTGAACCCGAGCGCACCAGTCGTTGGTCGTGGCTATGAACGCCGCAACCTGCGTCTGCCGCTGACCATTGAGGATGCGCTGGAACGCATGGAAAACAGCGCGACCATCGAGAAATACCTCGGCAAAACTTTCATCACCGGCTACGTCGCGGTCAAGCGCGCCGAGCATGAAAACTTCAAGCGCGTGATCAGTTCGTGGGAGCGTGAGTACCTGCTCTTCGCCGTCTGATACGCCAGGCGCGGCGCTCAGGCGGCGCGCCTTCACCTCTGACAAGGAGAATTGGCATGACCAGCAACAACCCGCAAACCCGTGAGTGGCAAGCGCTGAGCAGCGATCATCACCTGGCCCCGTTCAGCGATTTCAAGCAGTTGAAAGAGAAGGGCCCACGGATCATCACCAACGCCAAAGGCGTTTACCTGTGGGACAGCGAAGGCAACAAGATCCTCGACGGCATGGCCGGGCTGTGGTGCGTGGCCATCGGTTACGGTCGCGATGAACTGGCCGACGCCGCCAGCAAGCAGATGCGCGAACTGCCTTACTACAACCTGTTCTTCCAGACCGCGCACCCTCCAGCGCTGGAACTGGCCAAGGCCATCGCTGACGTCGCGCCAGCAGGCATGAACCACGTGTTCTTCACCGGTTCCGGCTCCGAAGGCAACGACACCATGCTGCGCATGGTTCGCCACTACTGGGCGATCAAGGGCCAGCCAGACAAGAAAGTCATCATCAGCCGCAAGAACGGCTATCACGGTTCGACCGTGGCCGGCGCGAGCCTGGGCGGCATGACGTATATGCACGAGCAGGGCGACTTGCCGATCCCGGGCATCGTCCACATCGAGCAGCCGTACTGGTTCGCCGAGGGCGGCGACATGTCGCCAGAAGAGTTCGGTGTCTGGGCGGCCAATCAACTGGAAGAGAAAATTCTCGAAGTCGGCGTCGACAATGTCGGTGCCTTTATTGCCGAGCCGATCCAGGGTGCCGGTGGCGTGATCATTGCGCCCGACACCTACTGGCCGCGCATCAAGGAAATCCTCGCCAAGTACGACATCCTCTTCGTTGCCGACGAAGTGATCTGCGGTTTCGGTCGTACCGGTGAGTGGTTCGGTAGCGATTTCTACGACCTTGCGCCCGACATGATGACCATCGCCAAGGGCCTGACGTCCGGCTATATCCCGATGGGTGGTCTGATCGTGCGTGACGAAGTGGTCGCGGTGCTCAACGAAGGTGGCGATTTCAACCACGGCTTCACTTACTCCGGCCATCCGGTGGCGGCGGCGGTGGGTCTGGAAAACATCCGGATTCTGCGCGAAGAAAAAATTATCGAGACCGTGCGCAACGAAACGGCACCGTATTTGCAGAAACGTCTGCGGGAACTGAACGATCACCCATTGGTAGGTGAAGTTCGCGGTGTTGGTCTGCTGGGGGCGATCGAGCTGGTGCAGGACAAGGCCACTCGCAAGCGTTACGAAGGCAAGGGTGTCGGCATGATCTGCCGTCAGTTCTGCTTCGACAACGGGCTGATCATGCGCGCTGTGGGCGACACCATGATCATTGCGCCGCCGCTGGTGATCAGCAAAGCGGAGATCGATGAGCTGGTGACCAAGGCGCGCAAGTGTCTGGACCTGACCCTCAGTGCGGTACAAGGCTAAGTGCTAGGCTCTGAGCGGGGGAGCCGCGGCGCTCTTGCTCAAAGCTGTCACAAAGGCGGGTCTTTTCTTGAAAGACCGCCTCTGAACTTGCCAGACTAGTCGCGGTTCCAGTTGTCCGGGTTCGGCCGCTGAACAAAGTGGTTCAAAAAAGAAAAAATTTGGAGCATCAACGCATGAAGGCATTAGGCAAAAAGCTCGCTGGCAAGACACTGCTCGCCATGTCCCTGATGGGAATCATGGCCGCTGCGGCTCAGGCGGACGACAAGGTGTTGCACGTCTACAACTGGTCCGACTACATCGCCCCGGACACCATCAAGAAGTTTGAAGACGAGTCGGGCATCAAAGTCGTCTACGACGTTTTCGACAGCAACGAAACCCTCGAAGCCAAATTGCTGGCGGGCAAATCGGGCTACGACATCGTCGTGCCGTCGAACAACTTCCTGGCCAAGCAGATCAAGGCTGGCGTCTACCAGAAACTGGACAAGTCCAAGCTGCCTAACTGGAAAAACCTGAACACCGACCTGCTCAAGGCTGTGTCGGTCAGCGACCCGGGCAACGAGCACGCCTTCCCGTACATGTGGGGCTCGATCGGCATCGGCTTCAATGCCGAGAAGGTCAAGGCTGCACTGGGTGCCGATGCGCCGGTCAACTCCTGGGACCTGATCTTCAAGCCTGAAAACGCTGCCAAGCTGAAATCCTGCGGCATCAGTCTGCTCGACTCGCCAACCGAGATGATTCCGGTGGCGCTGCACTACCTGGGCCTGCCAACCGACACCCAGAAGAAAGAAGACATCGCCAAGGCTGAAGCGCTGATCATGAAGGTGCGTCCTTCGATCGCCTACTTCCATTCCTCCAAGTACATCTCTGACCTGGCCAACGGCAACATCTGCGTCGCTATCGGTTACTCGGGCGACATTTACCAGGCCAAGTCCCGCGCGGCTGAAGCCGGTGGCAAGGTGAAAGTCAGCTACAACATTCCGAAGGAAGGTGCCGGCAGCTTCTACGACATGATCGCCATCCCTAAAGATTCCGAAAACGTCGAAGGCGCCTACAAGTTCATGACCTTCCTGCAGAAGCCGGAAATCATGGCTGAAATCACCAATGCCGTGCGCTTCCCGAACGGTAACGCCGCTGCAACGCCACTGGTTGATAAAGACATCACCAGCGATCCGGGCATTTACCCACCGGCCGACGTGCTGGCCAAACTGTACGCGATTGCCGACTTGCCGGCCGCGACCCAGCGTTTGATGACCCGCAGCTGGACCAAGATCAAATCGGGCAAATAAGCCGGTTTGAGGCAGCAACCGCTGGCCGTCGTCTTTGCGAGGCCGGTCAGCGGGACAAATAAATGACAGAAAGTTTTGCTGGAACGGTTTTTCGAGGGTAAGTTGCGCGCCGGTTTTGTTGTCGGGCAGCCATGGCTGTCATGCCGCGCGGGGCAACTTGGGCCCACCTAATCTAGAGGACCTCCACGTGCCTGTTTTTTCTTCTTTGCGCAATGCACTGCTGGTTGCTACCGGCCTGACGATCGCTGTTGGTGCCCAGGCCGCCGGTACCGTGCACATTTATAACTGGTCGGATTACATCGGCGAGAACACGCTGGCCGACTTCGAGAAAGAGACTGGCATCAAACCGGTCTATGACGTGTTCGACTCCAACGAAACCCTGGAAGGCAAGCTGCTGGCCGGGCGTACCGGTTACGACGTGGTCGTGCCGTCGAACCACTTCCTGGGCAAGCAGATCAAGGCGGGCGCGTTCCAGAAGCTCGACAAGTCGCAACTGCCCAACTATTCCAATCTCGACCCTGCGCTGCTCAAACGTCTTGAGCAGAACGATCCGGGTAACCTTTACGCCGTGCCTTACCTGTGGGGCACCAACGGCATCGGTTACAACGTCGACAAAGTCAAAGCGGTATTGGGCATCGACAAGATCGATTCCTGGGCCGTGCTGTTTGAGCCTGAGAACATCAAGAAGCTGCAAAGTTGCGGCGTAGCGTTCCTCGATTCGGCCGATGAAATGATGCCGACCGTGCTCAATTACCTGGGGCTGAACGCGAACAGCACCAATCCTGAAGATTACAAAAAGGCTGAGGCCAAGTTACTGGCGGTACGGCCTTATGTGACTTACTTCCACTCCTCCAAATACATTTCGGATCTGGCCAACGGCAACATTTGTGTGGCGGTCGGCTTTTCCGGTGACGTCTTCCAGGCCAAGTCCCGGGCGGCTGAAGCCAAGAAGGGCGTGAACATTGCGTACTCGATTCCGAAAGAGGGCGGTGCGCTGTGGTTTGACATGTTGGCGATCCCCAAGGATTCGGACAACGTCAAAGAAGCTCATGCCTTCATCAACTATTTGCTCAAGCCTGAGGTGATCGCCCAGGTCAGTGATTATGTCGGTTACGCCAACCCCAATCCGGGTTCGGACAAGCTGATGGAACAGTCCATTCGCACCGACGAAGCGGTTTATCCACCGCAAGCAGTCCTCGACAAGACCTACGTGTCGACCGAATTGCCACCCAATATTCAGCGTTTGATGACCCGCAGCTGGACCAAGGTCAAGTCGGGCAAATAAGGCACAAACATCCTGGGTTCGTCCGCATTGGACGAACTGCACTCTTTTTTTCTGGGAGTTTCGTAAATGGCAGTTGCCTCCGGCGCCTACAAGAAAGCCCTCGAGGGCGACCAGACACCTAAACAGGTGTTGGTCAAAATCGACCGGGTCACGAAGAAGTTCGACGAGACGATTGCCGTGGACGATGTGTCCCTGGAAATCAAAAAGGGCGAAATTTTTGCCCTGCTCGGCGGTTCGGGATCGGGCAAATCCACTCTGTTGCGGATGCTGGCAGGGTTCGAACGGCCCACGGAGGGGCGCATTTTCCTCGACGGCGTCGACATCACCGACATGCCGCCTTACGAACGACCGATCAACATGATGTTCCAGTCGTACGCCTTGTTCCCGCACATGACGGTGGCGCAGAACATTGCCTTCGGCTTGCAGCAGGACAAGATTCCCAAGGCTGAGGTCGAGGCCCGCGTGGCCGAGATGCTCAAGCTGGTGCAGATGAGCCAGTACGCCAAGCGCAAGCCGCATCAACTGTCCGGCGGTCAGCGTCAGCGTGTGGCGCTGGCACGTTCGCTGGCCAAGCGGCCGAAGCTGCTGCTGCTCGATGAGCCGATGGGCGCACTGGATAAAAAACTGCGTTCGCAGATGCAGTTGGAACTGGTCGAGATCATCGAGCGCGTCGGCGTGACCTGCGTGATGGTGACGCACGACCAGGAAGAGGCCATGACCATGGCCGAGCGCATCGCGATCATGCACCTGGGCTGGATCGCCCAGATCGGCAGCCCGATCGACATCTACGAAACCCCGACCAGCCGCCTGGTCTGCGAATTCATCGGCAACGTCAACATCTTCGAAGGCGAAGTGATCGACGACGCCGAGGGCCACGCGACCATCACCTGCAATGACCTCGACCGGCAGATCTACGTGGGTCACGGGATCAGCACCTCGGTGCAGGACAAGTCGGTCACTTACGCGATCCGTCCTGAGAAGCTGCTGGTCACCGCCGATCAACCGACCTGCGAATACAACTGGTCGAGCGGCAAGGTGCATGACATTGCTTATCTGGGCGGTCACTCGGTGTTCTACGTCGAATTGCCGAGCGGCAAACTGGTGCAGTCCTTCGTTGCCAACGCCGAGCGCCGTGGCGCACGGCCGACCTGGGGCGATCAGGTTTACGTGTGGTGGGAAGATGACAGCGGCGTGGTACTTCGCTCATGAACATGCGCAAGTTCAAACGACGGCTTAACCGAATAATTCCCAATGGCCGCCAACTGGTCATCGGGGTTCCGTTCATCTGGCTGTTCCTGTTCTTCATGTTGCCGTTCTTCATCGTCCTGAAGATCAGCTTCGCCGAAGCCGATGTGGCCATTCCGCCGTACACCGAGATCTACACGTTCGCCGAGCAGAAGCTGGAACTGCTGCTGAACCTGGGCAACTACGCGTTGCTCGGTGACGACGAACTCTACATTGCCGCGTATCTCGGCTCGCTGAAGATGGCGTTTTTCAGCACGCTGTTGTGCCTGCTGATCGGCTACCCGATGGCCTACGCCATCGCCAGCGCCCGTAAAGAGCTGCAAACGGTGCTGGTGCTGCTGATCATGATGCCGACCTGGACCGCAATCCTGATCCGCGTTTACGCGTGGATGGGCATCCTCAGCAACAACGGTCTGCTCAACGGTTTCCTGATGAGCATGGGGTTGATCGATCAGCCGCTGCAAATCCTCAACACCAACCTGGCGGTCTACATCGGCGTGGTCTATTCGTACCTGCCGTTCATGATCCTGCCGCTGTACGCCAATCTGGTGAAGCACGATCAGAGCTTGCTGGAAGCGGCTTCCGACCTCGGTTCGAGTACCTTCAACAGCTTCTGGAAAATCACGATTCCGCTGTCCAAGAACGGGATCATTGCCGGCTGCATGCTGGTGTTCATCCCGGTGGTGGGCGAGTTCGTGATCCCGGAACTGCTCGGCGGTCCGGAAACCCTGATGATCGGTAAAGTCCTCTGGCAAGAGTTCTTCAACAACCGTGACTGGCCGGTGGCGTCCGCGCTGGCGGTGGTGATGCTGGCGATCCTGATTGTGCCGATCATCCTGTTCAACCGCAGTCAGGCCAAGGAAATGGAGGGTAAAGAATGAAGCGCTTCCGTTTCTCCAGCCTGATGCTGGTTCTGGGTTTGTTGTTCATCTACCTGCCGATGCTGATCCTGGTGATCTACTCGTTCAACGCCTCGAAACTGGTGACGGTGTGGGGCGGCTGGTCGATCAAGTGGTACGTCGGCCTGCTCGACAACAGCCAACTGATGGGCTCGGTGCTGCGCTCGCTGGAAATCGCCTGCTACACCGCGGTGGCGGCGGTGGCGCTGGGCACACTGGCGGCGTTCGTGCTGACCCGTATCACCCACTTCAAGGGGCGTACGCTGTTCGGTGGTCTGGTGACCGCGCCGTTGGTTATGCCAGAGGTCATCACCGGTCTGTCGCTGTTGCTGCTGTTCGTGGCCATGGCGCAGATGATCGGCTGGCCGCAGGAGCGTGGCGTTGTCACCATCTGGATCGCTCACACGACGTTCTGTGCCGCGTATGTGGCGGTGGTGGTGTCGGCGCGTCTGCGTGAGTTGGACTTGTCGATCGAAGAAGCAGCGATGGATCTGGGGGCACGGCCATGGAAGGTGTTCTTCCTGATCACCATCCCGATGATCGCGCCGTCGCTGGCGGCGGGTGGCATGATGTCGTTCGCTTTGTCGCTGGACGATCTGGTACTGGCGAGCTTCGTTTCCGGCCCGGGTTCGACGACCCTGCCAATGGAAGTGTTCTCAGCGGTGCGTCTGGGCGTGAAGCCTGAGATCAACGCTGTGGCCAGCCTGATTCTGCTGGCGGTGTCGATCGTGACGTTTTTGGTCTGGTTCTTCAGCCGCCGCGCCGAAGAAGCCCGCAAGAAAGCCATCCAGCAAGCCATCGAAGAAAGCGCTGCCGATTCGTGGAAGCAGCCGGACGTGCGCCGCGCACAGGCGCCGGAAGCGGTGTAAGCCATGCCGGGTTGGCCTCATTGCGCAGGCCAACCCAATCATAACGGTGGGAGCGGGCAGGCTCGCGACGAGGCCCCTCCAGCCAGCCTGGAACTACTGGGCAGCCCGCGCCGGTAACAGCTTCAAGGTACTGCGGGTATTGGCCATGACTTCCTCATCGCTGAAATGCGCCTGCATATACATCCCTTCCACATACGCTTCAGCCTGATCGTCATAGTGACTGTCGAACGGCACGCCGCTCTGGCCGACCGGGTTGATGGTCAAGCCGTGAGCCGGGTCGGCGAAGTCCACCAGGCGCCGCGTCGAGGGCCCGTAAGTCACTGGCCACGGCGCCGGGCCGATCTTCGCCGAGAGGTTGTTCGGTACTTCATGGCTGCCCGGCGCCGCGAAAGGGCCGACGTTGAAGAGGCGATCCAGGGGCTTTTGCTGCCCCAGCGGATGCCCGTGGGTCAGGGTGTGCGCCATGCCCCATTTCCACCCGCCAACGTCGTCGCCGAGGGTCAGCTTCAGATGTTTCATGCTCGCCTGCCACGCCGCTCGCACGGTATCGGCGCGGGTCTCTTTGTTCGGCGTGTTGCGGTTGTCCCACCACGGCGAGTCGGCGTTGGCCGCCAGGCGTGGCAGCGCGGCATCGATCACCCGCGTCGACAGCAGCGTCTGGAAAAAATCATTGCCCAACTCGTCACGCATCGCCGCATCAGCCAGGTCATAGAGAAACTGGTTGAACACCGTCGCACTGACCGAATCCAGCGGATAGTCGCCTTGCCACTGCGCCAGTTGCTCGATCAGTTTGCGCTCGGCCGGGTCCGTCACCACTTCGCGCAACACTGGCAATAGCGGCGCCAATAGACGCGGGCCGTAGCCGGTGGTGGTGCCCAGTTGCAGCTTCTGGTTGGCTTCGTTGGTCCACTTGGTGTTCTTGTCACTGAGTTGACGATTGAGTTGCTGGCCACGATCGGCCAGGTTGTAGTAACCGGGAATCTCCATGCCGGTCGGCGACACAGGCTGGAAATTGGCCGAGACGATGTAGCCGCGCGCCGGGTTTTCCTCCTGCGGGTTGGCGCTGAACGGGTAGTAACCGTCCTTGTCTGCCTGATTGGTGCTGCCGTCGAGAATGAAACCCGGTTTGACCCCGGCCGGGCGCTTGGGCAACAGCGCAGAAGCCCACCAGGCGATATCCCCTTTGGCATTGGCGTAGACGAGGTTCAGCCCCGGTGCCTGCACCTTGGCCGCGGCGGCACGGGCCTTGGCCAGCGTGTCGGCGCGGTTGAGCTGATAGAAACCTTCGAGGATCGGGTTCGGCGTTTCGAGGAAGGCCCACCACATGGCAATCGGCGTTTTCCCGGCGGCGCTGCCGAGTGCGTCGTTGACGATCGGGCCGTGGGGCGATTGGCGCAGGGTGATCGTCACCGGTGCCTGGCCCTTCACCGCAATCTGCTGCTCGGTGCTGACCATGTCGGTCCACTGCCCGCGATACCAGACCTGGTTCGGATTGTCCGGGTTGGCCTTCTCGGCGATCAGATCCAGATCGTCGTTCTGGAACATCGTCAGGCTCCAACCGAAATCCATGTTGTGCCCCAGAAACGCGAACGGCACCAGCGCCTGATGGTGGCCGTAGAGTTCAAAACCCGGCGCCGACAACTGCGCCTCGTACCACACCGACGGCACCGAGAAGCGAATATGCGGGTCACCGGCCAGCAGCGGTTTGCCACTCTGGCTGCGGTTGCCGGCAATCACCCAGGCGTTACTGCCTTCGAACTGCGGCAGACCATTGTCGATCAGCGCCTGTTCGCTGAGGCGGGCGAGGGCGCTGAGGTCTTTCCAGTCGCCAGCCGCGAGGGCTGGCGTCGGGTTGCTGCGGCCCTTGGCCAAGACACCCTTGGGCTGCCAGTCGAGGTCGAAGACGTTGAGGTAATCGGCACCGAGTTGATCGCGCACATAGGTCAGCAACGGCTCGGTGCGAAACGCGGCGGCAAAGCTGTAAGCCATGTAACCGGCGACGCTGATGCTGTCTTCAGCCGTGAACGGCCGCTTGGGGATGCCCAGTACGTCGAACTCAATGGGCGCTGCGTGCGTGTCCTGATATTGGTTGATGCCATCCAGATAGGCTTGCAGGCCCTTCCACGCCGGTGACTGCTGATCGAGGCTGGCCACGTAACTGGCGGCGCGCTCACGAATGCGCAGGCTGCGGAACAGTTTGTCGGTGTCGAGCAGTTTCGGCCCGAGCACTTCGGCCAGTTCGCCACGGGCGAGGCGGCGCATGGCTTCCATCTGGAACAGACGATCCTGGGCGTGGACATAGCCGAGGGCGCGGTAGAGATCGGTTTCGTTCTCTGCACGAATATGCGGCACGCCGCGCTCGTCGTAACGCACGGTCACCGAACCTTGCAGGTGGCGCAGTTCAACCTGGCCCTTTCGCGTTGGCTGCTTACTGTAGACGTACCAGCCGCCCGCACATAGCAGGACAACGATGAGCAAGGCAAGAACGGTGAACACGCGCTTCATGGTGACTCCTTGTGAATGCGGGATTGCCGCCCGTGCGGGCTGCAAACAATTAGCACAGAGCTTCCGTGCCGTGCATCGCTGTCCTTGAAAAGTCCGGAACGCCTTAATGCGTCTCGACCGGCCACGGACAATAACAACCGACCGCCAAGGTGTGTGTGGCATTGACCGGGCGATCATCCGTCAGTGCGTTCAGGATCGGTTCGATAAAGCTGTTACTGGCGTTGCAGGTCAGGCCCTCGCTGTAGGGGCCGAAGTACGCCAGTTTGCCGCTGCGGTCCCAAATCGCCACAGCGGGGCTGGCGGGAACCTGTTCGGAGCCGGGCAATATCGCAATGGTTTTCAGGCGGCTCAACGTGGCGGGCAACTGGCCGTGGCTGCCGGGCTTTTGCACGGCAAAGAACTCCACGCCTTTGCCGCTGAACTGCTCGACCATCTCGCTCAGGTGCTGTTGGTTGCCAACGTTGCACGGGCAGGCGGGGTCCCAGAAGTGCACCAGTCGAATCGGCCCGGGGCCGGCAAGATCATCCGGCAGGCGCAACGGGTCGCCGGAAAACACCGCGGTGTGTTCGCTGAACGCCCGCAGATAGCGGCCCTGAAACCAGTCGTACGCCATCCACAGCACCCCGGCGCAGACAAGCGCGATCAGGCTGGCAAACAGTGCGGTGCGGTAGGGCGAACGCATGGATTTTGCTCCTCGGAGGGCGGCTAGCTTGCCATGCTTGCTTCTACAGATGAATATCGCAGGCCGATAAAGTCTGTTTACCGCTCTGGAATTGCCTCATGCCTGCTACCTTCGATCCCGATCATTTACGTGCCAGCCTCAAGCCTTTGGCCCAGTGGCAGCCGTTGTCGGAGGAGGCAAAGGCCTATCAGCGGTTCTATAAAACCGATTTCCCCGGGCGGGATGTCTGGCGCGGCATCGGTCGATTCGAGGTGGACGGTTACGAACTGGTCAGCCATTGCTGGTGGCCGGAAAAGGTCAAGGGCACGCTGTTTCTGCTGCACGGTTTTTACGATCACACCGGGCTTTATCGACATGTCATCGAGTGGGCGCTGGATCAGGATTTTGCCGTGATCGCCTGCGACTTGCCGGGGCACGGTCTGTCGAGCGGTGTGCGGGCGAGCATTCGTGACTTTTCCGAGTATCAGGACACCCTGCAAGCCCTGTTTGCCGAGGCGCATTCGATTGCCCTGCCGCAGCCGTGGCACTTGTGCGGGCAAAGTACGGGCGGGGCGATTGTGGTCGATCATGTGCTCAACCATGGCGAGAACAGTCCGGCGCAAGGCCAGTTGATTCTGTTGTCGCCCCTGGTGCGGCCGCGGGCGTGGGGCTGGTCGCAGTTGAGTTATTACCTGCTGCGACCGTTTGTTCGAGGCATTGCCCGGCGCTTCAGCGAGAACTCCAACGATCCGGATTTCCTGCCGTTTCTGCTGGCCGATCCGTTGCAGCCCAAGCGCTTGCCGACCGCATGGGTCGGCGCATTGTCACGCTGGATCAATCGGGTCGAGTACGCGAAAAAAAGTCCGCGCCGGCCGCTGATCATTCAAGGGCAGGCGGACATGACCGTGGACTGGCAGCACAACCTGCAGGTGTTGAAGTGGAAGTTTGATCGGCCGCAGATTTTGCTGCTGCCGCAGGCGCGGCATCATCTGGCGAATGAGACGGCTGATATGCGCGAGGAGTATTTCGAGTTTCTGAACAAGCGGATCAGGGGGCGTAATCCTCAGTGATTCCAAGGGCCTCTTCGCGAGCAGGCCCGTTCCCACAGGAGACCGCGATCACAGTGGGAGCGGGCTTGCTCGCGAAGGCGGCTTGTCAGGCGACGCAGTTTACTGGCCGAGGTTCGAAGTGTTTTGCCCCACCGCCAACCCCGCCCGAATCGCCGCCAGCGCCGCTTGATAATAAGCCTTGCCCTCCGTCGACTCGGCAAACGTCGCAAACTCTTCGAGTTCTTCATCCGACAAGTCGCGATAAACGTAGAGCAGTGTGTTGTTCATGTCGGCGCCGATCTGATCCATCAGCCGCTGGCGCTGACCATTCAACATCCCTTGCGCCTGGCCACCGCCGAGCAGTCCCGGAATCATCGAACTCAAACTGTCGGCCGCCACACCCGCAATGGCGAGGCTGACCTCGGCGCCAGCTTCACGAGCCGGCAGCGCCTGGGCGAGGTGGCCGATGATCAGCAGACGGCTGTCGCTGACCTGCATCTTGGGCAGACCTTTGGCATTTTTCGCCAGTTGGTCGCGCCGGGTCGCCAGCAATTCAGCGGCGACGATTTTTTTACCCAGCGGCGATTGGAAGAAGGACAGCGCCGGTTTCGGATCGGCAAGGTTCTGGCGCAACTGGGCTTCGGCGCGTTGATCCATGGCTTGTGGCGCAAAACGCTGGTTGCTGTTGCTCACCAATGCTTGAAAAACCGCAGGCGGCAGGCTGTTTTGATAACGCTGCTGGGCAGCACTCAGGGCGTCATTGAAGTGCGCACGTTGATCTGGCCAGCCGGCGACCTTGTAAAGCTGATCATGGCCGTCCGCCCAGGCGGGCAAAACGCAGAACATCAACAGTGAAAAAAACAAACGGCGCATAGGGACTCCTGTCAGCAGCGCACTATTCTCCGTGCGGTGTCGGTACTTGTCGAGAATTCGTAGCAAGCCGCTGCGTGGCTCTGTCGGATTTCTTGTCGCAGGCATACTATGCGCGCCATGCAAATATCCTCTGAACACCCGATGCTGTTACGTATCGTCGACGACCTGGCCGAGCATGGCTGGTCGCAGCAGAACATTTTCCTGCCCGCGGGTTTGACCCGCGAGCTGGCGGCCGAGTGCCGTAAACGTGAGGCCGAGGGGGAACTGGCGCCGGCGGCGGTCGGTCGCGGGCCCTTTTCAGAGATTCGCGAGGGTATTCGCGGCGATCATATTCAATGGATCGACCCGGGGCAGGCCGAGGCCAGCGACCGTTATCTGCACCTGATGGACAGCCTGCGCGAGGCGCTCAACCGGGGGCTGTTCCTCGGACTTGAAGACTTCGAGTGCCACTTTGCGCTGTATCCGCCGGGCGCGTTCTATCGCAGGCACGTCGATCGTTTTCGCGACGATGACCGGCGCATGGTTTCGGCGGTGATCTATCTCAACGAGGCCTGGCTGCCTGAGGATGGCGGTCAGTTGCGCATGTACCTGGGTGATGAGCGCGTTCACGACGTACAACCCATCGGCGGTTGTCTGGTGGTGTTTCTCTCTGGCGAAGTCCCACACGAGGTGCTTCCGGCAAACCGCGAGCGCTTGTCGCTGACCGGCTGGTTCCGCCGCCGTGGCAACGAGCCTTTCTGAGATGCACAAGATTCTGGTCAGTCGCTGCCTGTTGGGCCATCGCGTGCGCTACGACGGCGGGGCCAGTGGGCCGTTTGATTTGCTCGGACAGTGGCTCGACGAAGGGCGGGTGGTGCCGTTGTGTCCTGAAGTGGCCGGTGGTTTGCCGACCCCGCGGGCAGCGGCAGAGATTCCGGGTGGGCAGGGGGCTGAAGTGCTCGACGGCATGGCGTCGGTGATGACCACTGAAGACGAAGATGTCAGTGCGCAGTTTCTCGATGGCGCCCGGCAGGCGTTGGCGTTGGTGCAAAAACACGGCATCCGCGTTGCGGTACTCAAGGCCAACAGTCCTTCGTGCGGCAATCTGCTGACGTATGACGGCACGTTCAGTGGAGTGAAAGTCAGCGGTGAAGGCGTGACAGCTGCACTGCTCAAACGCCATGGCGTGCAAGTGTTCAGTGAACTTGGGAGTGTCAGATTTTTTGTGTGCGGGCCGGTAACGGCCTGCCGTAAGGCAAGCCCTTCTTTCACCAGTTCAACCTGGTAAATCGATCTCCATAA
>NZ_JBIUWN010000108.1:0-4978 GCF_044743485.1 Pseudomonas sp. NPDC087614
CCCAGGCAATGCTTTGTTGTTCGCCCTGGCCACGCAGGGGTTTGAAACCTACCACTTGCTGGGCCATTTCGTCGTCACCCAGGATCAGTGCGTACAGTGCACCGCTCTTGTCGGCTTTCTTGAACTGGCTTTTGAAGCTACCGGCGCCGGCATTGACTTGCAGACGCAGGTTTGGAAGTTGATCGCGAACACGCTCGGCCAGCGCCAGAGCGGCCAACTCGGCCTCTTCACCGAAGGCACAGAGATAGACGTCGACCTGACGGGAGATTTCTTCCGGGATCTGTTCCAGGGTTTCGAGCATCAGCACCAGACGCTCGATGCCCATGGCGAAACCAACGCCTGTGGTCGGCTTGCCGCCCATCTGCTCAACCAGACCGTCGTAACGGCCGCCCGCGCACACGGTGCCTTGGGCACCGAGCTTGTCGGTGACCCATTCGAAAACGGTTTTGCTGTAGTAATCAAGGCCTCGAACCAGCTTGGGGTTGAGCACGTAAGGAATGCCAACGGCGTCCAGACGGGCCTTCAGGCCTTCGAAGTGGGCACGGGACTCGTCGTCCAGGTAGTCAGCCATTTTCGGCGCATCGACCAGCACGGCTTGAGTGTCGGCATTTTTGGTGTCGAGCACCCGCAGCGGGTTGGTTTTCAAGCGACGCTGGCTGTCTTCGTCGAGCTTGTCGTGGCGCGCCGAGAGATACTCGACCAGCGCTTCACGATAACGACCACGGGACTCGCTGGTACCCAGGCTGTTGAGTTCGAGTTTGACGGCGTCCCGAATACCCAGTTCGCCCCACAGGCGCCAGGTCATGATGATGAGTTCGGCGTCGATGTCCGGACCGTCGAGGTTGAACACCTCCAGACCGATCTGATGGAACTGGCGATAACGCCCCTTCTGCGGACGCTCGTGGCGGAACATCGGGCCGATGTACCAGAGTTTTTGTACCTGGCCGCCACCGGTGATGCCGTGCTCGAGCACTGCACGCACGCACGCTGCGGTACCTTCCGGACGCAAGGTCAGGGAGTCGCCGTTGCGGTCTTCGAAGGTGTACATCTCTTTTTCAACGATGTCAGTGACTTCACCGATCGAGCGCTTGAACAGCTCGGTGAACTCGACGATCGGCATGCGGATCTGCTTGTAACCGTAGTTATCCAGCAGACGCGCAACAGTGCTCTCGAAATAACGCCACAGCGGGGTCTGTTCGGGCAGGATGTCGTTCATGCCACGAATGGCTTGCAATGACTTGCTCACTTTAAATCCTTAAATTCGTTCGGCTCTACAGTCAGGCTCAACCGCGCGCGATAACCGCAGCGTCAGCTTCGACCTTCTCGGCCGCTTTCTGGCGGATCAGCTTTTCCAGCTCATCCACCAGATTGTCATTCGTCAGTTTCTGCGACGGTTTGCCGTCGATGTAAATCAGGTTTGGCGTGCCGCCGGTCAAGCCGATATGGGCTTCCTTGGCCTCGCCGGGGCCGTTGACCACGCAACCGATCACCGCGTCATCCAGCGGCACCAGCAGGTATTCAAGGCGCCCTTCCAGCTCGTTCATGGTCTTGACCACATCGAAGTTCTGCCGCGAGCAACTCGGGCAGGCGATGAAGTTGATTCCACGGGAACGCAGGTGCAAAGACTTGAGAATGTCGTAGCCGACCTTCACTTCCTCGACCGGGTCGGCCGCCAGCGAGATGCGGATAGTATCGCCAATCCCCTCGGCGAGCAGCATACCTAGGCCCACGGCGGATTTCACTGTACCCGAACGCAATCCACCCGCTTCGGTGATCCCCAGGTGCAGTGGCTGAACGATTTCTTTTGCCAGCAGACGGTAGGCCTCGACGGCCATGAATACGTCGGAGGCCTTCACGCTGACCTTGAAGTCCTGGAAATTCAGGCGTTCGAGGTGCTCGACGTGACGCAGCGCGGATTCAACCAGTGCAGCGGGGGTGGGCTCGCCGTATTTCTTTTGCAGGTCTTTTTCCAGGGAACCGGCGTTAACGCCGATGCGAATCGGGATCCCGCGGTCACGGGCGGCGTCAACCACCGCGCGCACGCGGTCTTCACGACCGATATTGCCCGGGTTGATACGCAGGCAGTCCACACCCAGTTCGGCTACGCGCAAAGCGATCCTGTAGTCGAAGTGGATGTCGGCAACCAGGGGCACCTTGACCAGTTGCTTGATCTTGCCGAACGCCTCGGCAGCGTCCATGTCTGGCACCGAGACGCGGACGATGTCGACGCCGGCAGCTTCAAGACGGTTGATTTGCGCAACAGTGGCCGCAACATCATTGGTGTCGCTGTTGGTCATGCTCTGCACAGCGATAGGCGCATCGCCGCCTACCGGTACGTTACCGACCCAGATCTTGCGCGAGACGCGACGTTTGATTGGTGATTCGCCGTGCATGACTTATTGACCCAACTTCAGGCGAGCAGTCTCGCCACTGGTGAACGGAGCGATATCGACCGGTTGGCCGTTGTAGCTGACCTGCGCGGCGCGGGCAACACCCAGGCGCACAGCAAGCGGCGGCTTGCCGGAAACAGATACGCTGTCGCCTTTATGCTTCAGACCACTGAACAGAACCTTGCCACGACCATCGGTCACTTGTGCCCAGCAATCGCCGGTGAACTGCAACTGCACCTGACCATCGCCGGCAACGGGGGCAGGCGTTTCCTGGGTCGGTGCAGGCGTTGCCAAGGCGACCGGTGCTGTGACAGTCGGCGCTGGCGTGGCCGGTACGCTGGGGGCCGGGGTCGCAACAACTGGCGCGGGCGCGGGCGCGGGAGCGGCCGGTTCAGTTGGAGCGGGTGCCGGGGCGGCGCCTTCAGGGCCGCTCGATTCGGCTGTGGTTTCCGACTGCGGTAGCGCCAGCACGGTGGTGCCCTCGGCCTGACCTTGCGCAACAGCCTGGTCCTGCGGCTCGTCTATCGGGTGTATCTGGGTGGTGCCGTCGGCGCCTTCGACTTCAACGTGCTCCGATGCCAGGCTGGTCAATTCTTTGGTTCGCAGCGATGTCTGATCCTGCCACCAGACGAAACCACCGCCAATCACCGCGATCAGCAACAGCAGGCAGACGATACGCAAAATGGTGTGAGAAACCCGAACAGGCTCCTCGATACGGCCAAGGGCGTGTACGTTACTGCCTTGGGAGTCGGTGCCGGTGGACTGGTCGAATTGCTGGACCAGAACGGTCTGGTCCATGCCGAGCAATTTGGCATAAGCGCGAATGTAACCGCGTGCGAAGGTATGCCCCGGCAGCTTGTCGAAAGCGCCGGCTTCAAGATTGCTCAGGGAAGTCACAGTGAGGTTGAGCTTGAGGGCCACTTCGGCCAGCGACCAGCCATTGCTTTCGCGGGCCTGGCGCAGGGTCTCACCGGGGTTAACGCGATTCGCTGCTACAACTTCGGGATGCGCCGCTTTCATCATTGCTCCGACAGGTATTGCTGATATTCCGGCGTACCGGGATAGAGTCGTTTTAATTGCAGGCCGTAACTGGCTGCCTTGTCGCGATCTTCAAACACTTTAGCCAGCCGAACGCCAAGCAATAGACTACGTGCATTTTGATCGGTAAGCAGGCTGAAACGGTCGTAATAGTCATGTGCGGGCACATAATGCCTGTCTTCGAAGGACAACTCAGCCATTTCCAGCAATGCGCGCGGTTGTTGACGATTCAATCGCAGCGCCTTTTCCAAATGCTGCTGCGCCAGGTCACGCTCGCCGAGCTTCGATGCTGTCATGCCGAGGTTCTCGAACACACGCGAACGCTCAGGATACAGGGTATCGGCGGCGGCCTGTTCAAAACGCTCGTAGGCTTCTTTATATCGCTGCTCTTCGTAGAGAAAACTGCCGTAATTGTTGAGCGTTCGCGCATCACCCGGACGGGAGGACAACGCCTTGCGAAAATGCTCGTCAGCCAGTTTTGGCTCCATTTCAGCCTGAAATACCAGCCCGAGGGCAGCGTTGGCGTCAGGGTCCGAACTGTCGAGCTCCAGCGCTTTTTTCAGCGGCACTTTGGCCCGCTCGCTCATGCCTTGCTGCAAGTACCCCAACCCCAGTTGCACGTAGGCAGCTCGCGCTTCATCGCGGCCCTTGCTGGTCTTCATCGGGTTGTAGTCACCCGACAGGACACAACCAGCACACAGGCTGGCCAACAGCAACAGCAGCGCAAAGCGCAGGGACATAGAGATCCTCTCTTAGTTAGTGTTCGCGGCGTTCTGTGCCAGATCGCTGTCGGCGCTCAACTCACGCACGGCGATGTAACGTTCGCTGCGACGGGTGCGATCCAGCACCTGCCCTACCAATTGACCACACGCGGCGTCGATGTCTTCACCACGGGTGGTGCGGACGGTGACGTTGAAACCGGCCTGATGCAACTGATCCTGGAAGCGACGGATTGCGTTGTTGCTCGGCCGCTCGTACCCGGAATGCGGGAACGGGTTGAACGGAATCAGGTTGATCTTGCACGGAATGTTCTTCAGCAACTCGACCATCTCAACGGCGTGTTCAATCTTGTCGTTGATATCCTTGAGCAAGGTGTACTCGATGGTCAGCACACGCTTCTCGCCAAGTGCGGACATGTAGCGCTGGCACGACTCGAGCAGCATCTTAAGCGGATATTTCTTGTTGATCGGCACCAATTGGTTACGCAATGCGTCATTCGGTGCGTGCAGGGACATCGCCAGTGATACGTCGTTGTGCTTGGCCATCTCTTCGATCATCGGCACCACACCCGACGTGGACAGGGTCACGCGGCGCTTGGAGATCCCGTAGCCAAGGTCATCCATCATCAGATGCATGGCGGCCACGACGTTGTCGAAATTCAGCAGCGGCTCACCCATGCCCATCATCACCACGTTAGTGATGGCACGGTCGACGGTTGCCGGGACGCTGCCGAAAGATTTGTTGGCAATCCACACCTGGCCGATCACTTCGGCGGCGGTGAGGTTGCTGTTGAAGCCTTGCTTGCCGGTGGAGCAGAAACTGCACTCCAG
>NZ_JBIUWN010000108.1:4988-9140 GCF_044743485.1 Pseudomonas sp. NPDC087614
CACAGCCTGCCTGGGACGAAACGCACAGAGTGCCGCGTTTGCCCTGGGGAATGTACACGGTCTCGACGCAGCTGCCGGACGCCACGCGCACCACCCACTTACGGGTGCCGTCGCTGGAGATATCCTCGCTGACCACTTCAGGACCACGGACTTCAGCAATAGCCTTGAGCTTGTCGCGCAAGGCCTTGCTGACGTTCGTCATGGCGTCGAAATCATCGACGCCAAAGTGGTGAATCCATTTCATTACCTGACCGGCACGGAAACGCTTCTCCCCGATTGAGTCGAAGAATTTTTCCATTTCCTGTTGAGTCAGACCCAGCAGGTTGGTTTTTACAGTCGATGTAGTCATGGATTCACCTTCACTCTTAAGCCAATGCTTAGCGAGTGGTTACTTCAGTAGCTGCGAAGAAGTACGAGATTTCACGAGCAGCTGCGGCTTCGGAGTCCGAACCGTGAACAGCGTTGGCGTCGATGGAATCAGCGAAGTCAGCGCGGATGGTACCGGCAGCAGCTTCTTTAGGGTTGGTAGCGCCCATCAGCTCACGGTTCAGAGCGATAGCGTTTTCGCCTTCCAGAACCTGAACAACAACAGGGCCGGAGATCATGAAAGCAACCAGGTCGCCGAAGAAACCACGAGCGCTGTGCTCAGCGTAGAAGCCTTCAGCTTCGGCTTTGGACAGTTGCTTCAGTTTCGAAGCTACAACGCGCAGGCCGGCTTTTTCGAAACGAGTGGTGATTTCGCCGATGACGTTTTTTGCAACAGCGTCAGGCTTGATGATGGAGAAAGTGCGTTGAACAGCCATGGTGTAACTCCAGAAACGGTAATTTGCGAAAAATTAAACCCGCGAATTATACGCGGGTTCTTGGGTATTGCCTAACCTGCGAGGACGATCAGTCTACTTCTTCGATCCAGAGCGCCTGAACCGCTTCCAACACCTTCTCGCCGACGCGGCCAGAGGTGTCGTCGAAGTCGGGCAATTCCTTGATCCATTGCTGCAGGTCGACGAAATTCACAGAAAGCGGATCTACATCCGGCTTGGCTTCGGCCAATTCTTCTGCAATGCGTTGAACATCATTCCAACCGTAGCTCATGACAGTCGTACCAGTCAGTGCGGCGCTTCGGCCGCATGGTTAAGCGAATATTTCGGAATCTCGACGGTGATGTCTTCTTCACCCACGATAGCCTGACAGGCCAGACGCGATTGCGCCTCCAGACCCCAGGCACGATCGAGGAAGTCCTCTTCCAGCTCGTCAGCCTCTTCCATCGAGTCAAAACCCTCGCGGATGATGCAGTGGCAAGTGGTGCAGGCGCAAACGCCGCCGCAGGCGCTTTCCATCTCGATATGGTGTTCGTGGGCCAGTTCGAGAATCGATGTGCCGGGCGCAGCCTCGACCACCATGCCTTCAGGGCAGAACTTCTCGTGGGGCAGAAAAATGACCTGCGGCATCAGATATCCTCGATTTCATTCAGGTTGCGCCCCGACAGAGCGGCTTTCACCGTCAAATCCATCCGGCGGGCAGCAAAGGCGTCGGTCACTTGCGACAGACGCTTGGTCTG
This sequence comes from Pseudomonas sp. NPDC087614, assembly GCF_044743485.1. NCBI lineage: Bacteria > Pseudomonadati > Pseudomonadota > Gammaproteobacteria > Pseudomonadales > Pseudomonadaceae > Pseudomonas > Pseudomonas sp. NPDC087614. The sequence continues at coordinate 6,547 of NZ_JBIUWN010000108.1, forward strand.
CTGCTCGATGGCGTAACCATCGGTGCCTTTCATCAGTTCGGCCAGCTCCTGCACCTGCAGGTCGATGACCATGCGCTCTTCGGCGTCGAGCAAACGCTCGCCATCCACCTCGAGAGCGCCTTGCACAGCCTCGATCAGGCGCTGGGCATCCACCTGTTGCTCGCGCAGAACGCGGGCGACCTTATCGTCATTGGCGTGCTGGAACGAATCCTTGAGCATCTTGGCGATTTCGCCGTCGGTCAGACCGTAGGACGGCTTGACCTGAATGCTCGCTTCAACGCCCGACCCCAGTTCACGGGCAGAAACGCTGAGCAGACCGTCAGCATCGACCTGGAAGGTCACGCGAATCTTCGCCGCACCGGCCACCATCGCCGGAATGCCGCGCAATTCGAAGCGCGCCAAGGAGCGGCAGTCGCTGATCAGCTCACGCTCACCCTGCAGCACATGGATCGCCATGGCCGACTGGCCGTCTTTATAAGTGGTGAAATCCTGTGCGCGTGCGACGGGGATGGTGGTGTTGCGCGGGATTACTTTCTCCATCAAGCCACCCATGGTTTCCAGCCCCAGGGACAGCGGAATCACGTCGAGCAGCAGCAGTTCGCCGCCATCGCGCTTGTTGCCAGCCAGTGTGTCGGCCTGGATCGCGGCACCAATGGCCACCACTTGATCCGGGTCGATTTGCGTCAATGGCTGACGACCGAAAGCTTCGGCGACCGCTTCGCGAACGCGTGGAACACGGGTCGAGCCACCGACCATGACCACGGCGTGTACGTCTTCCAGCTCAACACCGGAATCACGAACGGCGCGGCGGCATGCTTTCAGGCTGCGAGCGACCATCGGCTCGATCAGCGCATCGAAAGCTTCGCGGGTCAGCGGCGCTTTCCAGTCACCGTAAGCCACTTCAACAGTCGCCGAGTCGGTCAGGGCTTCTTTGGCTGCGCAAGCAGTTTGCAGCAGATTACGTTGCGCGCCCGGGTCGAGATCAGCGGACAAACCCGCACTCTCGATGATCCAGCCGGCAATCGCGTGATCGAAGTCGTCACCGCCCAGCGCGCTGTCGCCGCCAGTGGCCAGGACTTCGAAAACACCGCCGGTCAGACGCAAAATGGAAATATCGAAGGTGCCGCCGCCCAAGTCATAAATCGCGACCAGGCCCTCGGCGTGCTGATCCAGACCGTAAGCCACAGCGGCTGCGGTTGGCTCATTAAGCAGGCGCAGCACATTGAGGCCGGCGAGTTTCGCCGCATCCTTGGTGGCCTGACGCTGAGCATCATCGAAATACGCTGGCACGGTGATCACCGCCCCGACCAACTCGCCACCCAAGGTCGCTTCCGCACGCTGACGCAGCACCTTGAGGATATCGGCCGAGACCTCGACCGGGCTTTTCGGGCCTTGTACGGTATCGATGAACGGCATGTGCGATTCGCCGCCGACAAAGCGATAGGGCAGTTGCTCGCCCAATTGCTTGACGTCGGACAGACCACGCCCCATCAAGCGCTTGACCGACAGCACAGTGTTCAGGGGATCGGAAGCGGCGGCCAGTTTGGCCGACTCGCCGACTTCGACGCGATCGGCGTGATAACGCACGGCGGACGGCAGGATGACCTGCCCGTCAGCGTCGGCCAGCGGCTCGGAAAGACCACTGCGCAACGCAGCGACCAGCGAATTGGTAGTGCCCAAGTCAATCCCCACAGCCAGACGACGCTGGTGCGGTTGAGGACTTTGGCCGGGTTCGGCGATCTGCAGTAGGGCCATCGTGATCAGGACTTATCTGTAGATCAGGCGTGCGACCGGAGCGGCACTGGGTTAATCGACGAGGCGCTCTTCTAACTGGCGCACTTCGTAGGCGAGCTTGTCGAGGAACTGCATGCGCCGCATCAGGCGTTCGGCCTGTTCGCGTTGCGCTGCATCATCCCAACAGGCTGCGAAGCTTTCATTGAGTTCTTCCTGAGCCACTTTCAGGCGACGCTTGAATACGGCGACACCGTCCAGGTCGGCGCTGTCCTGAAGGTCTTCGAGCTCTTCGCGCCATTGCATCTGCTGCAAAAGAAACTCGGGGTCGTGGACCGTGACCTCCATCGGCACTTCATGCCCACTGATGGTCAGCAGGTAGCGCGCACGCTGGGCCGGGCTCTTGAGCGTCTGATAAGCGTCATTAAGACGCGCAGACTGCTCAAGAGCCGACCGCTGCTCGCGCTCTGAAGCGTCGGCAAAGCGGTCAGGATGAACGCCGCGCGCCAACTCACGATAGCGCGCGGCCAACTGCTCGAGATCCAGACGGAAACTCGGTTGCAGCTCGAATAAAGCGAAATGACAAGGAATACCCACGACAAGCCTCAGATGTTGAAGCTTTCGCCGCAGCCACACTCGCCGCGCACGTTGGGGTTGTTGAACTTGAAGCCTTCGTTCAACCCTTCCTTGACGAAATCGAGCTCGGTGCCGTCCAGGTAGGCCAGGCTTTTGGGGTCGATAATCACTTTTTCACCGTGACTTTCGAACACCTGATCCTCTGCAACCACCTCGTCGACAAACTCCAGCACGTAGGCAAGGCCGGAACAACCTGTGGTGCGAACACCCAGACGAATCCCTTCACC
>NZ_JBIUWN010000108.1:9150-14351 GCF_044743485.1 Pseudomonas sp. NPDC087614
CTTTGCCGCGCACGTCGAGGGAGCGCCGCACGTGTCGAGCAGCCGCTTCTGTCATGCTGATAGCCAACGGTGACTCCTTACTCGTCGCCAAATCCTGAAAGTCAGATCAAGCCTTTCTTCTGCTTGTAATCGCGAACGGCCGCTTTGATAGCGTCTTCAGCGAGTACCGAGCAGTGAATTTTCACTGGCGGCAGGGCCAGTTCTTCGGCCAACTGAGTGTTTTTGATGGTTTCCGCTTCGTCCAGGGTCTTGCCCTTCATCCACTCGGTAGCGAGGGAGCTGGAAGCGATGGCCGAACCGCAGCCATAGGTCTTGAACTTGGCGTCTTCAATCACACCCTGATCGTTGACCTTGATCTGCAGACGCATCACGTCGCCGCACGCCGGTGCGCCGACCATGCCAGTGCCGACATCCGGGTCTTCGGCATTCATCTTGCCGACGTTACGCGGGTTTTCGTAGTGGTCGATGACCTTTTCGCTGTAAGCCATGATTCTTAATCCTCACTCATCAGAGAGTCGCTCTTTATGCCCCACAACCTGAGTTGACAGGGCCGGTTCGCGGCGACTTGAAATCAGTGTGCCGCCCACTCGATTTTCGAAATGTCGACACCGTCTTTGTACATGTCCCACAGCGGCGACAGAGCGCGCAGCTTGGTAACGGCCTCGCAGACTTTCTGCGCGGCGTAGTCGATTTCTTCTTCGGTGGTGAAACGGCCGAAGGTGAAGCGGATCGAGCTGTGCGCCAGTTCGTCGTTGCGGCCCAGAGCGCGCAGTACGTACGAAGGCTCAAGCGATGCCGAGGTGCAGGCCGAACCGGACGAAACCGCCAGATCCTTGAGCGCCATGATCAGCGATTCGCCTTCAACGTAGTTGAAGCTCAGGTTCAGGTTGTGCGGAACGCGGGCAGTCAGACTGCCGTTTACGTACAGCTCTTCCAGATGTTCGACCTGCTTGTAGAAACGATCGCTCAAGGCTTTGATACGAACGTTTTCAGCAACCATGTCTTCCTTGGCCACACGGAACGCTTCGCCCATGCCGACGATCTGGTGAGTCGCCAGAGTGCCGGAACGCATGCCGCGCTCGTGACCGCCGCCGTGCATGGTCGCTTCGATGCGCACACGCGGCTTGCGGCTGACGTACAGCGCGCCAATGCCTTTAGGGCCGTAGGTTTTGTGGGCCGAGAACGACATCATGTCGACTTTCAGCTTCTGCAGGTCGATCTCGACCTTGCCAGTGGACTGAGCGGCGTCAACGTGGAACAGGATGCCTTTCGAACGAAGCAGTTCGCCGATGGCAGCGATGTCGTTGACGGTGCCGATTTCGTTGTTTACGTGCATGATCGACACGAGGATGGTGTCTTCGCGCAGCGCGGCGTCGATCATCTCAGGAGTGATCAGACCGTCAGTCTGAGGATCGAGGTAGGTCACTTCGAAACCTTCACGCTCCAGTTGGCGCATGGTGTCGAGGACAGCCTTGTGCTCAATTTTGGAGGTGATCAGGTGCTTGCCCTTGGAGGCGTAGAAATGTGCCGCGCCCTTGATTGCCAGGTTATCGGACTCGGTAGCACCGGAAGTCCAGACGATTTCGCGCGGGTCGGCGTTGACCAGGTCGGCCACCTGACGACGGGCATTTTCGACGGACTCTTCAGCCTTCCAGCCGAACACATGGGAACGGGACGCCGGGTTACCGAAGTTTCCGTCGACCAGCAGGCATTCACTCATCTTTTGCGCAACGCGCGGATCGACCGGGGTGGTCGCAGAGTAATCAAGGTAAATCGGCAAATACATGGACTATCTCCTAAATCAGGCTGGCTGGCGTGCCGCTAGCTCTTTGGCTGTCATTCGACGGCGGACGCTTCAATCTTGTCCAGGTGCTGCGCCTTGCCATTGCAACGACGCTGATCCTGACGCTGGGCTACTTCTTGCACCTCACGGCGAGTCACAAGGTCAGCCAAGCTGATACCGCTCAGAAATTCGTGAATCTGCAGGCTCAGGTCGCACCACAGATGATGGGTCAGACAGGTGTCACCGGAATGGCAATCGCCCTGGCCCTGGCACTTGGTAGCATCGACCGACTCGTTCACCGCATCGATCACCTGAGCAACCTGAATGCCCTGCATGTCGCGGGACAACTGGTAGCCACCGCCCGGACCGCGAACACTGGAAACCAGGTTACTGCGGCGCAGCTTGGCAAAAAGCTGTTCGAGGTAGGACAGGGAGATGCCTTGGCGCTCGGAGATATCGGCCAGAGACACGGGCCCGTGCTGCGCGTGCAACGCCAGGTCGAGCATGGCGGTCACGGCGTATCGGCCTTTAGTAGTCAGTCGCATGGACAGTTACCACGGAGTTCAGAATGGGCGGGAGTATGCAATTCCCGAGCATTTAAGTCAACTATAAGACCTAGTGCTTTAGTCGGGTTTACCCGCAAAAGAGCGCGCGCATCATAGCAAAGGCTGGTGGCGCACAGCCAGACATACCGCGTTATCGTTCTTCGCGAGCGAGACCGCTCCCACAAGGGAATGCAGTGCAACGCTGGCCTGCTCGCGAAGAAAACGACGCGGTTTAGCTCGCCTGACTCTGATCCTTGCCTTTGACGCAGGCAAAGTCTTCTTCACGCAGCTCAGGCAGATCTTTCGCACAGTAACTACTGCCCAGATCCTTCAGCGCGCCGCACATCCCCTCCAGTCGCCCATCCACCGCTTGCAGGTGATCAAGCAACTGACCGATGGCACGCGCCACCGGGTCAGGCATGTCCTCACTGACACCATAGGCATCGAAGCCGATCTTCTCGGCCATGGCCTTGCGCTTGGCGTCCTGCTCCTCATCGGATTTGACGATGATTCGCCCAGGAATCCCCACAACCGTGGCGCCCGGCGGCACTTCTTTGGTTACCACGGCATTGGAGCCGACCTTGGCACCAGCGCCGACCGTGAATGGACCAAGCACCTTGGCGCCTGCCCCCACCACAACGCCATCACCCAACGTCGGATGGCGCTTGCCTTTATTCCAACTGGTGCCACCCAGGGTCACGCCCTGATAAATGGTTACGTCATCGCCAATCTCGGCGGTTTCGCCAATGACGATCCCCATGCCGTGATCGATAAAGAAGCGTCGACCGACTTTCGCCCCCGGATGAATCTCGATCCCGGTCAACCAGCGACCAAAGTTCGACACCAGACGCGCCAGCCATTTCAGATCATGGCGCCAGAGCATCCCGGCCAATCGGTGAATCCAGATCGCATGCATCCCGGGGTAGCAGGTCAGGACTTCAAAAGCGTTACGCGCCGCCGGGTCTCGATGGAACACACTTTGGATATCTTCACGCAAACGCTCAAACATCATTTAGTCCTTCCGCTTAAGAAGCTCACCACGGGCCGCTTTTTGGGTTTCCGTGAGAATGCCACGCAAAATATTCATTTCCGCCCGGCTGACCGAGCTGCGTCCGTACAACCGGCGCAGGCGCGCCATCAAGTGCCGTGGTTTTTCCGGATCAAGGAATTCGATGGCGACCAGCGTCTGTTCCAGATGCTCATAGAATCGCTCCAACTCATCCATGGTCGCCAGTTCGACACTTTTCACCGAGGCCACTTCTTCTTTCTCGATCTTGCTCGGCTGACCCTGTGCGGCCAGCCAGGCCATGCGCACTTCATAACTCAACACCTGCACCGCCGCGCCAAGGTTCAGCGAACTGAACTCCGGATCGGAGGGGATGTGCACGTGAAAGTGACATCGCTGCAACTCTTCATTGGTCAGGCCGGAATCTTCACGACCGAACACCAGAGCGATTTCGGCACCCTGCCCGGCCTCCTCAACCACTTTGGTGCCGCATTCGCGCGGATCCAGCAGTGGCCACGGAATGCGCCGATCACGAGCACTGGTGCCGAGCACCAGATTGCAGCCGACCAAGGCATCTTCCAAAGTGGCGACGACTTGCGCGTTTTCAAGAATGTCACCGGCACCGGAAGCACGAGCATCGGCTTCGTGGTGCGGGAACAGCCGCGGTTCAACCAGCACCAATCGCGACAGACCCATGTTTTTCATGGCGCGCGCAGCCCCGCCGATGTTGCCGGGGTGGCTGGTATTGACCAGGACGACACGAATGTTCTGCAGCAAGGGAGGCGCTCTCGGACACAGGGAAGGGGTGCAAATCTTACAGAACAGCCTACCGTTAAGCTATGAAAGCGAACAGCGTCCTTCACCTGAAGAAAAGTTCTGATAGAATGCGCGGCTTTCTTTAACAACCTTAGGTGACACATCCATGCAGCCCATGCTGAATATCGCGCTGCGCGCCGCCCGCAGCGCCAGTGAACTGATCTTCCGCTCCATCGAGCGCCTGGATACCATCAAGGTCGACGAAAAAGACGCCAAGGATTATGTATCCGAGGTTGACCGTGCCGCCGAACAGAAAATCATCGACGCCCTGCGCAAGGCTTACCCGAATCACTCGATCCAGGGTGAAGAAACTGGCCTGCACGCCGGCACCGGCATCGAAGGCGAAGAATACCTGTGGATCATCGACCCACTGGACGGCACCACCAACTTCCTGCGCGGCATTCCTCACTTTGCCGTCAGCATCGCCTGCAAATATCGCGGTCGCCTGGAACACGCAGTGGTTCTGGACCCGGTTCGCCAGGAAGAATTCACCGCCAGCCGTGGTCGCGGCGCTCAACTGAACGGTCGTCGCCTGCGCGTCAGCGGTCGTACCAGCCTCGACGGCGCCCTGCTGGGCACCGGCTTCCCGTTCCGGGACGACCAGATGGACAACCTCGACAACTACCTGGGCATGTTCCGCGCTCTGGTGGGTCAAACTGCCGGCATCCGCCGCGCTGGTTCGGCGAGCCTGGACCTGGCTTACGTCGCTGCCGGTCGTTTCGATGCATTCTGGGAGTCGGGCCTGTCCGAGTGGGACATGGCTGCAGGCGCCCTGCTGATTCAAGAAGCCGGCGGTTTGGTGAGCGACTTCACCGGCGGTCACGATTTCCTTGAAAAAGGCCACATCGTTGCCGGCAACACCAAGTGCTTCAAGGCAGTTCTGACGGCGATCCAGCCGCACCTGCCGGCTTCGCTGAAGCGCTAAGCTTTTAGCGAAACGCAAAAAGCACCCTTCGCAGACTGTGTGAAAACACACTGATGAAGGCCCAACAAAACGCCCCGACTTGTTCGGGGCGTTTGTTTTTGTGCGGGCAACAGACGAAAAAAGGCC